>JBFKTM010000055.1:0-10248 GCA_041636295.1 Oleiphilaceae bacterium | reverse complement strand
CGGTCGCAATTTTAAAAGCCAGCGCGGAGAAAGGTGCCTCATCACTTGAATCCCGGGACTCTACCGTCTCCCCATCCTCAAGCACACCCTCAATCGCTTTAACTTCGGTCGGAGAGGGAAGGTATTCAACAACAGCATCAAGCATCGCCTGAACACCCTTGTTTTTAAAAGCAGAACCACCAAGAACCGGAATTATCTCACCTGCAAGCGTACGCTTACGAATCCCACTCTTGATCTCCTCCTCTGACAACTCTCCCTCTTCGAGATACTTCTCCATCATCTCGTCGGTCGCTTCAGCGGCAGCTTCGATCAGATACTCACGCATCTGCTCACACTTCGCCTGCAACTCAGCTGGAATTTCAGCATAATCAAAGGTCATCCCCTGATCAGCCTCATTCCAGATAATGGCTTTCATCTTTATAAGATCGATAACGCCTTTAAATTCATCTTCAGAACCAATTGTCATCTGAAGAGGAACCGCATTAGCCCCCAGACGATCGCGTAATTGCTTAACGACCATCTCAAAGTCTGCACCAGCGCGATCCATCTTATTTACGAAGACCATGCGAGGCACTTCGTACTTATTGGCTTGACGCCACACCGTTTCCGTTTGAGGCTGGACACCCGACGAGCCACACAAGACAACCACAGCACCATCCAACACCCGCAAAGAACGCTCAACTTCGATAGTAAAGTCAACGTGCCCAGGAGTATCGATAATGTTAATTCGGTGCTGATCAAACTGCTGCTGCATGCCACTCCAGAAACAGGTTGTCGCTGCAGAAGTGATAGTAATACCACGCTCCTGCTCTTGCTCCATCCAGTCCATTGTTGCCGCACCGTCATGCACCTCACCTATTTTGTGAGACAAACCGGTGTAGAACAGAACTCGTTCTGTCGTAGTTGTTTTGCCCGCATCCACGTGCGCACAGATACCGATATTTCGATAACGAGCGATAGGAGTTTTACGCGCCACTTATTAATCCTCGTAACTGGAAAACCCCTTTAAAAAAGGGGTAAACCATAGTTCTAGAAACGGTAGTGAGAGAACGCTTTGTTAGCTTCAGCCATACGGTGAACGTCTTCACGTTTCTTAACCGCAGCACCTTTACCCTCTGCCGCATCCATAATCTCGCCAGCAAGACGCAACGCCATGGTCTTCTCTCCACGCTTACGAGAGTATTCAACCAACCAACGCATCGCCAATGCAACCTGACGAGAAGGACGAACTTCAACAGGAACCTGGTAAGTAGCACCACCAACGCGGCGAGACTTTACCTCAACCATTGGCTGAATGCTCTCCAACGCCTTATCAAACAGCTCAAGAGGATCACCTTTACCCTTCTCTTGAACAGCATCAAGTGCGCCGTACACAATCTTCTCTGCTACAGACTTCTTACCACTAATCATTACGTGGTTCATGAATTTGGCAAGCAACTGGCTTCCAAATTTTGGATCAGGCAAAACTTCACGTTTTGCTACAACTCTTCTTCTTGGCATGATAAGCCCTCAAATAAAAAAGGTCTTCAGGTTAGCCTGAGATATAGTAAACCATACCCAGCCTTACTCTTATCCTAAGAATGACAACTCATCCTAAGGCAACAGTTACTTATCCCTTAGGACGCTTAGCACCGTACTTAGATCGACCTTGCTTACGATCAGCAACACCTGAAGTATCCAAGCTACCACGAACTGTGTGATAACGAACACCAGGCAAGTCTTTTACACGACCACCACGAATAAGAACAACACTGTGCTCCTGTAGGTTGTGACCTTCACCACCGATGTACGATGTAACCTCAAAACCGCTAGTCAAACGCACACGACAAACTTTACGCAAAGCCGAGTTAGGCTTCTTCGGTGTAGTTGTGTAAACACGAGTACAAACGCCGCGACGCTGAGGGCAAGCCTTCAACGCTGGAACGTCACTCTTCGTAACTTGACGCTTACGAGGCTTACGTACCAACTGATTAATCGTTGCCATGAAAGCAAACTCCAATTAGTAAATAAACAACAAACCCTAAATAGGGCAATAAAGTTAAGGGACGCAAGTCTAATCACGCCCTTCAACATAGTCAAGACTGCTGTTGTATTTTTATACAAACAGCAGTCTTAATCTGCAGTCCAAAAGAAAATACAGCTACTTCTTCGGAATATAACTACTTATTAAGCTCAGCGCTCAATGCTTCAACCACATCAGCTGCACTTACACCAATATCGTCAGACTTGACACTCTTGCGCTTGCGCTCTGCATGATAGGTCAAGCCCGTACCCGCCGGAATGAGACGCCCTACAACCACGTTCTCTTTTAGACCGCGGAGATAGTCGCGCTTACCAGTCACAGCACCCTCGGTTAGAACACGCGTCGTCTCCTGGAACGAGGCCGCAGAGATGAACGACTCTGTAGCCAAAGATGCTTTGGTAATACCCAGCAACATACGCTCGTAGCGCGCAGGCATCCGATCTTCAGCCAAAGCTTTTTCGTTCTCTTCAACCAACTTAACGTATTCAACCTGGTCGCCCTTGATCAGATCGGTATCACCAGAATCAAGAATCTCAACTTTACGGAGCATCTGTCGAACGATAACCTCAATATGCTTATCGTTAATTACAACACCCTGCAAGCGATATACATCCTGAATTTCATTGGTAATGTACTTGGTTAATTCAACAACACCTAACAGGCGCAATATATCGTGAGAGTTAGACGGCCCATCAGAAACCACCTCACCTCGCTCCACACGCTCACCTTCAAATACGTTCATTTGGCGATGCTTTGGAATCAACACTTCATAAGGATCACTGCCATCCAGCGGGGTAATAACCAGACGCTTCTTACCCTTGGTCTCTTTACCGAAACTAACCGTACCGCTAATCTCAGCCAGTATTGAAGGCTCTTTAGGTTTACGCGCTTCAAACAGGTCAGCAACCCGAGGCAGACCACCCGTAATATCTCGAGTTTTTGAGGACTCCTGAGGAATACGGGCAACAACACCACCCACTTCCACCTTGTCACCGTTGCGCAAACTTAACAGTGCGTTAGCGGGCATAAAGTATTGTGCTGGCGCATCGTTTCCAGGCAACTTAAGCTCATTACCACTTGCGTCAACCAGCTGAATCATTGGCCTAATATCTTTACCCGCCGCAGGCCGGTCTTTGGCATCCAACACCTGAATGCTTGAAAGCCCCGTCAATTCATCAGTCTGGGTATTAATGGTAATACCCTCTTCCATACCAACAAACTGAACAATACCTTCCATTTCTGTGATAATAGGGTGAGTGTGCGGATCCCATTTAGCTACAATTGCACCAGCCTCGACCTGATCGCCATCTTTTGCAGTCAGAACGGCACCGTACGGTAATTTGTACCACTCCCTTTCACGACCATGATCATCAGCAACCGCAAGAGCAGAGGAGCGGGAAGCCACCACTAAATTGCCATCTTTGCGCTCAATAGACTTCATGTTATGAAGTCTAACCTTACCGCCATGCTTAACTTGTATATTATCTACTGCTGAAGATCGCGAGGCCGCACCACCAATGTGGAAGGTACGCATCGTCAGCTGTGTACCTGGCTCACCAATCGACTGCGCCGCAATAACACCAACCGCCTCACCGGCATTAACCAAGTGACCACGTGCCAGATCACGCCCGTAACACTTAGAGCAGACACCATATCGGGTTTCACAGCTAATAGCGGAGCGTACCCAGATCTCATCAACGCCAGCCTCTTCA
Source organism: Oleiphilaceae bacterium (assembly GCA_041636295.1). Lineage (GTDB taxonomy): Bacteria > Pseudomonadota > Gammaproteobacteria > Pseudomonadales > Oleiphilaceae > Alkalimarinus. Next base: position 6,513 of record JBFKTM010000055.1, on the reverse strand, counting down.
ACCGCATTAACCATCGCTTCATCAAGGAACGTACCGGCAGGTAGCACGGCGTTTTCTTTGTCGCCTGGTGCAAACACATCTTTTGCCGTAACACGTCCTAACACCCGATCACCTAGCGGCACAACAACGTCGCCACCTTCGATCATTGGTGTCATTAACAATCCGTCTTCAGTACCACAATCGGTCTCTGTAACAACTAGATCTTGCGCAACATCCACCAGACGACGCGTCAGGTAACCGGAGTTTGCTGTCTTCAATGCCGTATCAGCAAGACCCTTACGCGCACCGTGAGTAGAGATAAAGTACTGGAGTACGTTTAGACCCTCACGGAAGTTCGCCGTGATAGGTGTTTCGATGATCGAACCATCTGGCTTAGCCATCAGGCCTCGCATTCCGGCCAACTGACGAATCTGAGCTGCCGAGCCTCGTGCACCCGAGTCGGCCATCATGTACACCGAGTTAAACGAGTCCTGGGCAACCTCATTACCTTCACGATCAATAACACTCTCTTTACCGAGCGTATCCATCATTGCCTTAGCAACTTTATCGTTGGCTCGAGACCAAATATCGATAACCTTGTTGTATTTCTCACCCTGAGTCAAAAGACCAGATGCAAACTGTGACTCGATCTCTTTCACTTCGGCAGTAGACGCATCAATGATCCCTTCTTTTTCATCAGGAATTACAAAGTCATTAACCCCGATAGACGAACCAGACAGTGTTGCCTGAGAGAAACCAAGATACATTAACTGATCCGCAAAAATGACCGAATCTTTCAGACCACACTTGCGGTAGGACGTATTGATCAATCGGGATATGGCTTTCTTAGTCATTGATTGATTGACCAATGAGAAAGGAAGACCATCCGGCAAGATATCAAACAGTAACGCACGACCCGCAGTAGTATCGACTACCGAGCGTGTAGTCGTTCTATTGCCCTCTGCATCAATCTCTACTTCTTCAATACGTACTTTTACACGGGCTTGAAGATGGACCTGCTTAGCACCATGAGCACGATGAACCTCTTTAATATCAGAGAACACCATCCCTTCACCCTTGGCGTTAATTCGCTCACGGGTCATATAGTAGAGACCAAGTACAACATCCTGCGATGGCACAATAATAGGCTCACCGTTTGCGGGAGACAGAATGTTATTGGTAGACATCATCAATGCACGCGCTTCCAACTGAGCCTCAAGGGTCAGTGGAACGTGTACCGCCATTTGGTCACCGTCAAAGTCAGCGTTATAAGCCGCACAGACCAGAGGATGCAGCTGAATTGCTTTACCCTCAATCAATACCGGCTCAAATGCTTGAATACCAAGACGGTGAAGTGTTGGCGCACGGTTAAGCATTACAGGGTGTTCGCGAATGACTTCTGCAAGAATATCCCACACCTCAGCCGTTTCACGCTCAACCATCTTCTTTGCAGCCTTGATGGTCGTAGCAAGCCCACGATGCTCAAGCTTGCTGAAAATAAACGGTTTAAAAAGTTCAAGCGCCATCTTCTTAGGTAAACCACACTGATGCAGTCGAAGACTAGGCCCTACAACGATTACAGATCGTCCAGAATAATCAACACGCTTACCCAGCAGGTTTTGACGGAAACGACCCTGCTTGCCTTTAATCATATCGGCTAAAGATTTCAGAGGTCGCTTGTTTGATCCGGTAATGGCGCGTCCGCGACGTCCATTATCCAGCAACGCGTCAACAGCTTCCTGAAGCATACGCTTTTCGTTGCGAACAATAATATCTGGCGCGCTTAGCTCAAGCAGACGCTTCAATCGGTTATTTCGGTTAATAACTCGACGATACAGATCATTTAGATCAGATGTTGCAAAACGACCACCATCAAGTGGTACCAACGGTCTCAAATCCGGCGGTAACACAGGCAGCACCTTAAGTACCATCCACTCTGGATTGTTTCCAGAGTTATAAAAAGACTCGAGCAGCTTCAAGCGCTTGGATAGCTTTTTAATCTTGGTTTCAGAGCTAGTAGAAGGAATTTCTTCGCGCAACTCAGAAATTTCACCTTCTAGATCGATATCCTGAAGCAACGCCTGAACGGCCTCCGCACCCATCTTGGCATCAAACTCGTCTCCGAATTCTTCCAACGCCTCATAATACTGTTCGTCACTCAGTAACTGGCCCCGCTCAAGCGTGGTCATGCCTGGATCAATAACAATAAATGATTCGAAATACAGGACACGTTCGATATCCCGTAGCGTCATATCAAGCAGCATACCAATACGAGATGGCAACGACTTTAGGAACCAGATGTGGGCAACAGGGCTCGCTAGCTCAATATGGCCCATACGATCACGACGAACACTTGCCAATGCGACTTCTACGCCACACTTTTCACAAATGACACCACGGTGCTTTAAACGCTTGTACTTTCCACACAAACATTCGTAATCTTTGATAGGTCCGAAAATTTTTGCACAGAAAAGACCATCCCTCTCCGGCTTAAATGTACGATAGTTAATCGTTTCCGGCTTCTTAACTTCACCGTATGACCATGAACGAATCATCTCTGGCGAAGCCAGACCAATGCGAATCGAATCAAATTCCTTATTGTGATTCTGGTTTTTAAGTAAATTTAATAAATCTTTCATCGGTTTCCGCTCCAAAAGGAGTTGGTTCTGGGCGAGCCGTTAACTCGCCTCCGCTAATTTTTGGTTAAATCGATATTCGGTACGTACGGCTGTTAATTACAGCTATTCGTTTTCAAGCTCAATATCGATACCCAATGAGCGAATTTCCTTAACCAATACGTTAAATGATTCCGGCATACCCGGCTCCATACGGTGATCGCCATCGACGATATTCTTGTACATCTTAGTTCGACCGTTAACGTCATCAGACTTGACGGTCAGCATTTCCTGTAGCGTGTAAGCAGCACCGTATGCCTCCAGTGCCCACACCTCCATCTCCCCGAAACGCTGCCCACCAAACTGGGCCTTACCACCCAGAGGCTGTTGAGTAACAAGACTATAAGACCCTGTAGAACGCGCATGCATTTTGTCATCAACTAAGTGGTTAAGTTTTAACATGTACATATAGCCTACAGTAACAGGGCGATCAAATTTCTCGCCTGTTCTTCCGTCGTACAATGTGGTCTGTCCACTATCATCGAGATCTGCCAGGCGAAGCATCTCTTTAATCTCAGGTTCTTTTGCACCATCAAATGCCGGTGTCGCCATTGGCACACCTTGACGGAGGTTTTTCGCCAGCTCAAGAATTTCGGCATCGGAAAACGTATCTAATGCCTCTTTCTTACTTGCAATACCGTTATAGATCTTGCCAAGCAACTCTCTCAGTTCAGCGATTTCTCGCTGCTCTTTGAGCATGCGATTAATCTTAACACCTAAACCTTTAGCAGCCATACCCAGGTGAGTTTCAAGTACCTGACCCACGTTCATTCGAGAAGGTACACCGAGAGGATTCAACACAATATCCACTGGCTCGCCATGCTCATCATATGGCATATCTTCTACAGGCATAATGACCGAGATAACACCTTTGTTACCGTGGCGTCCCGCCATTTTATCACCAGGCTGGATACGACGCTTGACAGCCACATAAACCTTGACGATTTTAAGCACGCCAGGTGCCAGATCATCACCCGTCTGTAACTTCCGCTTTTTATCTTCAAAGCGGTCCTGGTGTTCACTTTCACGCTCAGCCAATTGGGCCTCGGCTCTTTCAAGCACTTCGTTCAGATCGTCATTTGCCATGCGAACCTTAAACCAGGATGCCAATTCCAGCCCATCCAGATATTCGCCCGTAATCTGATCGCCCTTCTTTAGGTTTGGCGCGCTTATCACTTCGTTACCCAATAGCGATTCACGCAAACGCTCGTAAGTGGCGGTCTCTACAATGCGGTACTCATCTTTAAGATCTTTACGGAACGTATTGAGCTGAGAATTTTCGATATCAAGCGCTCGCTGATCCTTCTCTACACCGTCACGGGTAAAGACTTGTACATCAATGACTGTACCGCGCGTTCCTGTCGAGACTCGTAATGATGTATCTTTAACGTCAGATGCTTTCTCACCAAAAATTGCTCGAAGCAACTTTTCTTCCGGTGTTAACTGGGTCTCACCCTTAGGCGTCACCTTACCGACAAGAATGTCGCCCGGCCCAACTTCAGCCCCGATGTACACAACACCTGACTCATCAAGCTTAGCCAACGCACTTTCACCCACATTGGGGATATCCGCAGATATTTCTTCACTACCCAATTTGGTGTCACGAGCTACACAGGTCAATTCCTGAATGTGTATCGTCGTAAATCGGTCTTCCTGAACGACACGCTCAGAAACAAGGATCGAATCCTCGAAGTTGTATCCATTCCATGGCATGAAGGCGATGCGCATATTCTGACCAAGTGCCAACTCACCCATATCGACCGAAGGACCATCAGCCAATACATCACCACGAGCCACCTGATCCCCTCCTTTAACCAAGGGGCGCTGGTTTATACAGGTATTCTGGTTAGAGCGCGTATATTTAGTCAGACTATAAATATCTACGCCCGCATCGCCAGCATCGACCTCATCATTATTAGCTCGAACAACAATCCTTGCCGCATCGACACTCTCGATTACACCGCCGCGTTTCGCAACAACACAAACCCCGGAGTCTTGAGCAACAATACGCTCGATACCAGTACCAACCAACGGCTTCTCAGCCTTAAGCGTAGGAACGGCTTGCCGCTGCATGTTAGATCCCATCAATGCTCGGTTAGCATCATCGTGCTCGAGGAATGGAATCAGAGAAGCAGCCACCGACACAACTTGGCGCGGCGAAACATCCATATAGTTAACACGCTCAGGCGGCATAACGGTAAATTCGTTCTTATGACGAACCGTTACCAACTCTTCACTCAGAGCACCCGCTTCATCAATGATGGCGCTCGCCTGTGCGATAACAAAATTACTTTCTTCGATTGCAGAAAGGTACTCAATCTCATCGGTAACTACACCGTCTACAACCTTTCTATAAGGACTTTCAAGAAATCCAAACGCATTGGTACGAGCATACGTCGCCAGCGAGTTAATCAATCCAATGTTTGGCCCTTCAGGCGTTTCGATCGGACATACACGACCATAGTGCGTTGGATGTACGTCTCGCACCTCAAATCCGGCACGCTCACGGGTTAGACCACCAGGACCTAACGCCGAAACACGGCGCTTATGAGTAATTTCGGAAAGTGGATTGTTTTGATCCATAAACTGAGACAGCTGACTCGAACCAAAAAACTCTTTGACCGCAGCGGCAACCGGCTTAGCATTAATTAAGTCTTGCGGCATTAAACCATCAGACTCGGCCATACTCAAACGCTCACGAACAGCTCTTTCGACTCGTACCAAACCTACACGGAACTGGTTTTCTGCCATTTCGCCAACCGATCGAATACGTCGGTTACCCAGGTGATCGATATCATCAACTTCACCTTTACCGTTACGAATATCAATCAACGTTTTAAGTACATCTATGATGTCGTCATTGTCTAGCGTACCGACACCTTCACCCGATTCACGACCGATACGGCGATTGAACTTCATTCGCCCGACCGCAGACAGATCATAACGCTCTTCAGTAAAGAACAAGTTATTAAACAGGTTTTCGGCTGACTCTTTGGTTGGCGGCTCACCAGGTCGCATCATTCGATAGATTTCAACCAAGGCCTCTAGCTGGCTTCGCGTTGGATCTATTCGTAACGTATCAGATATAAATGGTCCACAATCTAAATCGTTGGTATAAAGCGTCTCAACCTGCTCAATACCCGCATCAATAAGCGACTGAACAATCTCTTCGGTGATCTCGGTATTACACTCAACCAACAATTCGCCAGTGCGCTCATCAACGATATCTTTCGCGGTAACTTTACCGAAAATATAATTTACAGGGACGTCCAACTCGACAATGCCTGATTTCTCAAGCTGCCTAATATGACGAGCCGTAATCCGGCGCCCTTCTTCAACGATCACACTACCATCAGAGTCTTTGATATCAAAGCTCGCGATATCACCGCGCAACCTAGAAGGAACCAGCTCCAGCTTACAGACTTCCTCGGAAATTTTATGAACACTTGTTTCGAAAAACATGTCCAGAATTTGCTGAGACTCAAAACCGAGCGCTCTCAACAAAATAGATGCTGGCAATTTACGTCGACGATCGATACGTACAAACACAGCATCTTTAGGGTCAAACTCAAAATCCAACCACGATCCACGGTAAGGAATTACCCGCGCACTATATAACAGCTTACCGGAGGAGTGAGTCTTCCCTTTATCGTGATCAAAGAACACGCCAGGTGAGCGGTGAAGCTGGGATACAATAACCCGCTCTGTACCATTAATTACAAACGTACCATTATCGGTCATCAAAGGCATTTCGCCCATGTAGACCTCTTGCTCTTTTATGTCTTTTATCGCCTTATTTGCTGACTCTTTATCATAAATAATAAGACGAACTTTTACTCGCAACGGTGCCGCATAGGTT
>JBFKTM010000054.1:0-10261 GCA_041636295.1 Oleiphilaceae bacterium | reverse complement strand
GGGCGGTGGGTATAGCGCCTCCCGGCACGGGCATGCTGATCTTTGCCGTGAGCGATGTCGAGATCTATAACAATAATCTCACTGACAACGAGACGTCGGCGATTGAGTTGGCCAGTTATTTTATGGCTGACCCTGATGTGGCTAATTATCCAACCAATTATGGGCAAACCATTGCTAACGGTTGGAGTCCGATCATGAAGAACATCTACATGCATGACAATCTGATTGCCCGCAATGGCTCCAACCCCCGGGGTACGTTGCTGACGGATGTTATTAACGGCTATAGCTCGCCTTACAATGCGTCAGGCGCGCCACAGGTATTCCCCGCCATTATCTACGATGGCATTGGTGAGTTATTGTCAAACCTGGGGGCATTGTCAGGTTTCAATGCCATGGTCGGTCCCAAGGCTGCTGCCGATGGTGTCAATTACGACCCTTATGGTGCCAGCGATCGTATCTGTGCCAACAATAACGTTAATGGCAACCCGGCGCCAAGCTACGGGGATGTAAATACCGGGCTTGTTTATCCGACCAACCCTGCCGACGCGACCTTTGACGGAAATGGTAACCCACAGGCGCAACTGTTAATCGATAAAATGGTGAATAACACCTATCTCAACTGTGTTCAAAATCGTTTACCGCCCGCAGTCGTGACCTTTAAAGGTAGAGCCTATGGTTGTACCGGTGATGATCTTGCTGAGCCTGCCTGTTCGCTATAAGAGATCGCTTACCTGTTACGGCGTCTTGAGTCTGAGCGGTGGGCGTTAACCGCCCGCCGTGCCTGATGGCTGACGACGTTAAGGACGTGCATATCGTTTGATTAATCTGCGATGAAATAAGAGAGTTACCATGAATTTACATCAAATAAAAAAAACCGTGTTTAACGGTACGGCCACGTTGGCTGCCGCTTTGCTTCTGTCGGCTTGTGACAATATTACAATAGGGGACGATGATAATAACAATGGTGGTGGGGGAACCCCTGGCACCGTGCAGGGCGACTGCAATGCCGTGACATCGGGGGTGAACTGGGATGCCTTGATGACGGAAAATTGCGAAAGACTGTCTGATTACAACTTATTTGCCGATAACACCGATCCAACGGCTAATCCCAATGCGGGCGGTATTCCCTACGATCTGTCAACGGCGCTGTTTACCGATTACGCCTCGAAATACCGTTTTATCTTTATCCCTGAGGGGAAAAAAGTGAACTATTCGGAGCATGAAGTGCTGGAATTCCCGGTCGGTTCGGTGTTGGTAAAAACCTTTGCCATGCCTGAAAATACCTCATTCAGAGAGGGGAATGAGTTGGTGATAGAGACTCGGCTGTTAATCCGCCGCGAGAATGGCTGGGTAGCAAGGCCGTATTACTGGGAGAATCAGCAAGATGCGACCTTGGCCATCGCCGGGAAAACCATTCCCGATATGACCACCAACCATAATGGTGCCGATATCACCTTTACCTACAGCGTACCCAAAGCGACATCCTGTACCTCCTGTCATGCCGTTGTTCCGTTATTGCAGGGAGCGGATGATACCCGCGGGGCTATATTTATGCCGATTGGCCCGAAAGCACGCTATTTGAATAAAGACTTTGATTACGGTGGTACCATTGCCAACCAGCTTAAATACTGGGAGCAAAAAGGCATTCTTGCTAGCTTGCCGGCAAACCTCAGTACGGTTTCCAAAGCGCCGCAATTCAGTGACACGACGGACATCAACGCCTTGTCCAGCGATGAGTTGCAGGACACAGCCAAGGCCTATCTCGATATTAATTGCGCCCATTGTCATCGTTCCGAATATACCTTGCCTGAACCCAACTATGCGGGACCAGCAGGAGGGAGTGGTTTGCAGGTTGAATATAACCGGCCCTATGCTGATGACCCTGGTAAGTTTGGGGTGTGTAAGACGCCGGTGGCAGGGGGGCACCAGGACTACCCCATGGATGTGATACCGCAAGATCCGGATAACTCCTACCTGTTATTCCGCGTGAGTACCACTGACCAGCGGCATCGTATGCCAGAGCTGGGTCGAGCCACCGTGCACAGTGAAGGGGTGTCGTTACTGCGGCGCTGGATCAACAGCTTGCCAGCTGCCAGCTGTACGCCCTAGTAAGGCGGTTAAGTAGAGCAGGGGGTGTTTGTCAGATTGTGGGTAGCTGGCAAATAGCGCCCCTTTTTTCACCTAGCGACAACATCGGGCGGCAGACGTTGTCGCAGCCTATGTTTAATCACCTCATGACAGTAGACGGTAGCGCTTGGCTGCTATTATCATGGGGTGATGCAAACGACCTTTAGTAAGCTCGACCAGATTCTCACCGATTATGCTGAACTCTGGCGAACATCCCCCTTTACCAACCCTGTCCCGGCATGGCGTGATGCGTATCCTCTGTTATTTAACTGGCTGATGACGCTGTCGCTGGATGATGTCGAGGTGCTTCAGGGTGATGACAACCTGCTTTGTCAGCAGATGGCGCCTTACTTCCCGGTAGCTAAGCAGATCTATTCGCTGATTCAGCTGCCCGTCCACTCAGAAAAAACGGGGATGCCACGATCCTATGCCTGGCAGCGGGATGTGCCGGGTCGCAAAGTCGAGCAAATTGAGGCTTTTGCGGCAGCGACCGGTGTGCTATCTGATCCGTTACTCGAGTGGTGTTCTGGCAAGCTGCACTTGGGGCGCTATCTGGCCGAGCAGTATCATGTGCCGGTAGTGGGGCTTGAAATCAATGGGGATTTGGTGAGTCAGGCCAACCAGTTGGCGCAACGAATGCACAGTGATGCCAGGGTGGAGCAGTGTGATGTGCTGACCGAGGCGGCGCAGTTAAGGCTTACCCACAAGCAGCACGCCATTGCGCTGCATGCCTGTGGCGGACTGCATGTTAGTTTGCTGCAAGCGAGCGTGGCGCAGCAAGCCAAGCGGGTGACGCTTGCGCCCTGCTGCTATCACCGCTTTAACGCCTCAGATCATTATCAACCGCTATCGCAGACGGCCCGCAACAGTTCGCTTGTGCTAACGATGGAAGACCTGCGGACAGCGGTCAGGCAGAGCAATACGGCGGCGGAAAGGGAGCGGCTGAAGCGAAAGCAGCTTCAAGCCTGGCGCCTTGGGTTTGATCTAATGCAGCGGGAGATTCGAGGGGTTGATGAGTATCTGCCGGTGCCCTCTGTTTCGGTAACACGGCTAAATAACGGGTTCGTCTCATTTTGTCAGCATGTCGCCAGTCTCAAGGGGCTGGAGATCCCGGCTGCGATGAATATTGAGGCGTATGAAGTGCGGGGTGAGCAGCGTTTCCTTGAGTTTTCCCGCATGGAATTGGTCAGGATGGCCTTTCGACGAGCGCTTGAGTGCTGGCTGGTACTGGATCGGGTGCTCTATCTTGAGGAACATGGATACCAGTGTCGTTTGACGCAGTTTTGCTCGCCGCTGTTAACGCCGCGAAATCTGTTGATTGATGCAGTAAGACCTCCAGAGGCGGTGCGGTAACGCGCGCAGTGACGTCTCAAATATTGTTACATGTAACAGTTAAAAAATGTTACATGTAAATTGTTGACAGTGTTACATGTGATAACTATAGTGACTCCTATGAACAAAAAATCATCAGCACATTATCAGCGAGAATTTAGGCGACGTCTGCGTGAGCAGGGGTTGGTCAAGAAGGAAGTATGGATTCGTCCGGAAAACGCCAAGCGACTGAGTGTCGTGGAAAAGCAGCTGCGTAACCCGAATGTATCAACATGGATCAATGTAGGAGACGTTATGGTGAATAGCATGAATGAGACTACAACATTATGGACAACCGAGACGCTTTATCAGGCCTTAAAGCAGGAGCCATTATTCGTTGAGGGGTTGGCGGCCATAGAGTTAATCGATGGCGTTGAACCATCCCTCTATATCGTCATGAAAGAGTTTGGTGATTTGCCGGTTTTTCTTACGGTGGCGGGGGAGCAGATTATCGTTGAGTCGGTGCTGTGGCCTCTGTCCGATGTCGCAGACGTTACCGGTTTTAATGATGCCGTATTGCGTACCCATAAATACTTCCCGTTGTCGACCATCAGCCTTGATGCGATGCCGGAAGGGGAAGATTACTACCATATGTTTGGCGCGTTAAGTTCAAGCTCAATCATCTCAAATGTGGTATTTGAGATTGAGGTACTGGCAACCAATGTGATTCAGGCAACTGAAGCCTATGGTGAATTTTTGTGCACTGAATCTAATCAACAGACAACCGTTTAAATAGGAGTAGATCATTATGAATATCTGGGCAAAAATGATGACCGCTCTGCGTGGCGGCGTGAATGAAGCGGGTGAGGCCATTGTTGATAGTCAGGCCTTGCGCATTCTGGACCAGGAAGTAAGAGATGCTTCCGAAGAGTTGAAGCAATCAAAAGAGAGTCTGGTGGCTATTATTGCGCGCCAGAAAGTGGCCGAAGAAAAAGTAGCAAAGTGCAAGAAAGATGTAGCAGAATACGAAGGCTATGCACTTCAGGCGCTTGAGAAAGGTGACGAGAAGCTGGCCCATGAAGTGGCCGAGAAAATTGCCGACTTCGAAAATCAGATGATGTCAGAGCAGGAAGCCGCCACCGGCTTTGCAGAAAATGCAGAAAAACTGAAGGCGGCCATCAAGGTGGCTGAGGCGAACATCAAGCGGCTGAAACAGCAGGTTGATACTGTGAAGGCAACGGAGAGTGTACAACGAGCCCAGAAAACGGTGGCGGATCGCCATACCGGCTCCAACTCCAGGTTGCGCACGGCGATGGACTCGTTAGAGCGCATCAAAGAAAAACAGTCGCTGAATGCGGCGAAGATGAATGCCGCCAGCGAACTTGAAACTGAAACCGCCGAGAGTTCACTGCAAGAAAAACTGGAACAGGCAGGTATTGCACCAGGTGCAAAACGTGCCGATGATATACTGGCTCGACTGAAGAAGAGCCAGTAATTAAACCGTTTATAAGAACACGGAAAAGGATGTAAGTTAATGAGCGAAAATCGTGATTACCTTGAAATGACATTTCAATCTATCAACTGTTTTGCCGATGATGGCAAGCTTGATGCGGCTGAATTGCAAAAGATATTTGAGATCGCCAAGCGTGATGGGGTTGTGGATGACAATGAAAAACGTGTTTTACGGAATATCATTTCGAAAGTGAAACCAGAAGAGCTGGATCAAGCCATGGTTGAGACGCTGGAGAGTATCAGAAGCGAAGTGATTGCCTAATTATTGTAAGTAATGATCGCAACCGCAGTGTAAGTTAATGACCGCAGGGAGGTAAACGATGTTTGCAATATTGCTTAGCGAGAAAATGGACCCGTTCTATCAGAACATCGCCTCTTTTCCCACGGCATTCTTTACCTTCTTTTTAGTGGTCTGTCTGCTCTACTGGTTGGTTGCGGTGCTGGGCTTTGTTGATCTGGATGTGCTGGATTTTGATATACCCGATGCGGATGGCGAGCTGGGTGTCAATCAGAGTGACTTAAGTACACCGGATGTATTGGCGGGGTTGATGCTTAAATTTGGCCTGCATGGCGTGCCAGTGACGATAATCGTTTCATTTATCGCACTGTTTGGCTGGTTTATCTGCTATTTTATTGTCCACTTTTTCTTTGGCTTTATCCCCGATGGCCTGCTGAGATATCTGGCAGGTTTGCCGGTACTGGCGGGAACGTTCTATGTTGCTGTGATGATTACGGCACAGGTGATCAAACCAATTCGCCCGCTGTTTAAAAAGGCGAGTCAGAATACCGTGAAGGAAGTACTGGGTCAGACGGCCATAGTTCGGACCTCCGTTGTGAACAACAGCTTTGGTGAGGTCTACCTGGCCGATGGGGGAGCCGGCCTGATATTCAAGGCGCGTGCTACAGGCGATGAGGTTTTCAACAAAGGTGACCGCGTAGTGTTGTTGGAGTACAAGGCGGTTGAAAATGTCTATCGTGTTATTGCTGAGAAGGATTTTTTGAATTAATTGCTGTGTCACTGATAACCCCTGCGTCATCTTGCCTCCCCTATGTCATCCTGCGGCTTGACCGCAGGATCCATTTGGGTGGCGTAGATTCTGCGATCAAGTCGCAGAATGACAGCTTTGTCGCAATGGATAGTTTGTAGGAGTGTTGAAGTGGTCGGGCGGTAGTGTAGTTGTTGGATTATGGTTGAGTTGCTCCTGAGAGACTGACCAGGGGTAATTCGACAATCACTCAGTGAGTTTTGAATATTTATCAATAAGCGTCGAACAAAAAATTAAGCAAATGGAGTAATTGTTATGGCTGATTTATCAGTATTAATGCCGATTGTAACAGGCATCGGTATATTTTTTGTCATCATCATGGGGTTGGCCGCTTTATTTAAGGCCTTCTATGTCAAGGTGGCCCAAGGTACCGCGTTGATTGTTAACGACATGAGCTCCAAGCCGAAGGTTCATTTTACCGGTGCGCTGGTTTACCCCATCATCTACAAAAAAGAGTTGATGAAGATCTCATTGATCACCCTGGAGGTGGATCGTCGCGGTAAAGACGGACTGATCTGTCTGGACAATATGCGGGCCGACATTACCGTCGCTTTCTACCTGCGGGTAAACGAAACAGCCGACGATGTGTTGCGTGTTGCCAAATCCATCGGTGCCGACCGTGCATCCGACAAAGACGCTGTCTATGACCTGTTTGCCGCCAAATTCTCAGAAGCCCTGAAGACAGTGGGTAAGCAGATTGAGTTCGTGCAGCTGTTTGAAAATCGACTTCAGTTCAGAGAGAAGATAGTTCAAGTTATTGGTGATGATCTTAATGGTTATGTGCTGGAAGATGTCGCCATCGATTATCTGGAACAGACACCCAAATCAGCCCTGGATGCCAATAACATTCTTGATGCGGAAGGTATTAAGAAAATTACCGAACTGACCGCCACTCAAAACGTTATTACCAACGACCTGGAGCAAAACGAAGCGCTGGCGATCAAGAAGAAGAACGTTGAGACTCGCGAAGCGATGTTGGAACTGGAGCGTCAACAGGCGGATGCCGAAGCCAAGCAGGAGCGAGAAGTCGCCACCATTCGGGCCCGTGAAGAGGCTGAGATTCTTAAGGTTAAAGAAGAAGAACGCAGAAAAGCGGAGGCCACCCGAATTCAGGTAGAGCAAGACCTGGCGGTACAGACTGAAAACCAGAAACGGGAAATTGAAGTAGCCGAGCAGAATCGTCAACGGGCTGTGGCCATTGAACAAGAGAAGGTAACGCGTGCCAGAGACCTGGAAATTGTATCCCGTGAGCGAGAGGTTGAACTGCAGAAGATAGAAGCGGAAAAAGCCGTTGAAGTTGAAAAGAAAGAGATCGCCAATGTGATTCGCGAACGTGTTGCGGTCGATAAAACCGTGGCCATCGAAGAGGAGCGTATCAAAGAGGTACGTGAAGTCTCTGAAGCGGATCGTGCCAAGCAGGTTCAGGTATTGGCAGCTGAAGCGCAGGCAGATGAAGAGAAAGTGAAGCAGGTGAAGGCCGCAGAAGCCGAAGAGCAGGCCGCTAAATTTAAGGCGGTTGAGATCACCACGATGGCGCAGGCCAATCTGGAAGCCGCTGCCAAAGAAGCCGACTCCAAGAAGAAACTGGCGGAAGGTATTCAGGCGGAAGAGGCTGCTATTGGCTTAGCAGAAGCCAAGGTACAGGAAGCCAAAGCCGACGCATTAGAGAAAGAAGGCTTGGCAGAAGCCGCAGTGGTGGCTGCTAAAGGTGAGGCTGAAGGTAAAGCGTTACGCGAAACTGGCCTGGCTGATGCTGAGGTTATTGCGGCGAAAGGCAGTGCCGAAGCGAAAGCGAAGAAAGAAGTGGGTATGGCCGGTGCTGATGTGACCCGCGAGCAGTTCAAGGCAGAGGCCGATGGTCTGGTCGAGAAGTTCGATGCGATGGGCTCGATGAGTGACAAGGCCCGTGACCATGAAGAGTTCCGCATGAGCCTGGAAACCGCCTTCAAAGAAGCGATTGCATCAATTGAAGCCGGTAAGGACATTGCGAGAGAGAATGCAGAAGTGTTGTCGACGGCGCTACAGAAAGCGCATATTGACATTGTTGGCGGTGAAGAGCACTTCTTTGATACCTTTGCCAAGTCACTCTCATTGGGTAAAGCCGTCGATGGCCTTGCCTCAAAGAGCAGCACGGTTAGTGCATTGCTGGCGAAAGTGATGGATAACCAGGGCAAAGGCACCCCGAAAAAAGAAGAGAGTGACGTCTCACATTAGTCAAAGGCGCCAGTAAAACCACTGCACATATAGCCCCCTCCGCTACAAAGAGGAGGGTTGGGGTGGGGTCGTTTTAAACTCCCTCCCAGCCTCCCCCCTATCAGGGGGAGGCGCTATGATCGACAGTGTACAGCCTTCATATCTCTCTATTCACCTACCTGAGTAAAAGGATCGAACGATGGTGCAGCAAGATCAGTCCACCACAGCAGACACCAGCCACGCTAATATCGATAACCCTGCGGCAAGCCATGTTGAGAGCGCAGTCGCCGCAGGTGGTGCCTATGAAGTCATACGCAAAAGGCTGGTAGAACAAGGCAAAAGCCTCAACCAGCTTACCCGCACCCTGAACGAGTCACGGCTCGAAGAGTTCGGCAGTTCGGATATGCACGTAATCTCCCGGGTACGTGTTCGCACCGAAAACAATAGTGTTGCGCGTGATATGGTGCAGGTCGGGGACACCTTGCTGTTTGGCTACAATGTCTTTCTGGGCCTTAAGAAAGAGACCAAGATTGACGATGTCTTCTCGCTGTTTCGCTTGAAACCTGAAGGGGATGGCTACGATCTTGAGCCGGTGGATGTGGCCTCTAGCTTCCTCTCTCAAGCCTCATTTGTTAACGACTTTGAAGAGCTTTACCGCTATTACAAACATACTCGTCTGGTCGAGTTGAGCGTAAAGCATGGCAAATTGCTTGCGGGTTTTCAGATTGGTGAGCGGCTGGAAGATTTGCGAGTCTTCCGCTGGTCGGTCTCGGCCGATGGTAAAGAGGTTACTTACATCGACAACCGGGGGGAGCGTGATATTCAGCTGCCGCCGGCCTATGATTTTGAGTGGATAGGCACCAGCCGTGAGGATGTGGTGCATGGCCGTCACGCCCATATCAATATTCTCGATAAAGTCTTTGTTGAAACCATCGGTGGTGATCTAACCGTCAAGATTGAGAACAACACCGAAGATGGTCTAGGTATCTATCGCGAGCCGGTCGACGATCAGACCCAGTCACTGGATGATGCACAGTTCTTCTATGCGGAACTGGGTGGCTTGATTCTGCTGAAAATTCTGCCCTATAGAGAAGAACGCTGGCGCTACCTGATTTTTAATACCCTGACGGAAGAGGTGTTAAGAATCGATGCCATCGGCCAATCCTGTGTTCAACTGCCGGAAGACCACGGCATTATCTTCCCTGGTGGCTACTATTTGCAGACCGGCGAATATAAAACCTTTGAGCAGGACATCGTCAATCCTGAAACCCAGGGCCTGAAATTCAAACGCATGATCCGCTCCCCCAACGGTGAAGATGTGCTGTATGTGTTTTATGAGCCCGAGGACGGAGTAGTGGGTCTGTTTGCCTATAACCTGATTAGCAAGGCCTTACAGAATCCGCTCTATGGTCACGGTTATGCGCTGTCTGAAGATGGCAAGCTGGTGGTCTTCTCGGCCGAGAGCGAACCCACTCGCATTCATCCGATGCAGATCTGGCAAACCCCCTTTGTCAGTCAGGATTTTGCCAGTCAGGCTGAGGTGAGCCAGTCTTTCTTTGGTCGCATTGGTAATGCGGCGTTGGTGCGAGGGGTATCCGATCTCTACAGTATTTGCCGGTTGATCGATAACCAGTCGGTCTCGGTGCGGATGTATGAAGAGCTGAGTAAATCCGCCGCCAAATTGTTTGATGCCCACTACTGGATTGAAGACTACCAAACCCCTGGCGGTGATGCGCAAAGTATTGCGCTGCTGTTGAAAGAGATCACTAAAACCGCTGAGCTGGTGATCGACGAGTTTGAAAAAGTGCAGAGTATCCGTCGCCAGTCGCAGCAGGCGATGGCAGAGGCGGAATCGGCACAAGCGGCATTATTGCAGTCGATTCGACCTGAAAACTGGGAGATTGCCGAACAGTATGTCGCAGCGTTGGATCAACTGCGGCATCAGCGCGGCCATCTGACTACCATCAAAGAGTATCGCTATATTGATCTTGAGCGGATTGAGGTGATGGAGCAGCAGCTGGTTGAATCCCAGGAGCGCCTCAGCGAGCAGACCGTTAACTTTCTTTCCGATG
>JBFKTM010000053.1:0-10352 GCA_041636295.1 Oleiphilaceae bacterium | reverse complement strand
GTGGCCGAGAATCTGATGAAGTCATTTCAGGAACTCTTTGGTCGCGTTCGAGGTGGATTGGCGATTACGGTGACGTTGATCGGTATCATACTGGCTGCCTCTACAGGTATTATCGGTGCCTCGGTGGTGCTACTGGCTGTAATGTCGCTACCGGCCATGCGGGCGCAAAAATACAATGACTCGGTGGCACTGGGAACCATTGCCTCGGCCGGAACATTGGGCATTTTGATTCCGCCGAGCATTATGCTGGTGATTATGGCTGACCAGGTTGGGCTATCGGTCGGTGATCTGTTTATGGGGGCAGTGTTCCCCGGGCTGATTCTTGGATTCCTCTATATTACCTACCTGGTGATCTGGGGCATGATCAAGAAAGATGACTTCCCACTTCCTGATAATATTCAGCCCGTGACACTGGATACCTGGATTCGCGTTTTCAAGAGTACACTGCCGACCTTAGCCCTGGTGATCTCCGTATTAGGGTCGATCTTTGCGGGCTGGGCAACGCCAACAGAAGCCTCTGGCGTTGGTGCATTAGGGGCCATGTTACTGGCACTGGCTAACAGAAAACTCAACCTGCAGGTGTTTAAAGACTGTCTGCACAATACCATGAATACCACCTCTTATATCTTTGCCATCTTTGTTGGTGCGACACTCTTTGCGCTGGTATTGCGAGAACTGGGTGGTGATGAACTGATAGAGGGGTTCCTGACCGGACTGCCATTCGGTAACTACGGCATTATCCTGTTTATTCTGGGGCTGATCTTTCTATTGGGTTTTGTACTGGACTGGATAGAAATAACCCTCATTGTATTACCGCTGATCGCCCCGGTTATCTCCGCGCTGGACCTGCAAATTAATGGTTTCGGGGTGTTGGATAATCCTGAGCTGGTCTGGTTTGTGATGCTGGTGGCGGTGACCCTGCAGACCTCCTTTTTGACCCCGCCGGTCGGTTTTGCACTGTTCTACTTGAAGGGCGTCTGCCCACCGGATATTCGCATTGGCACCATCTATAAAGGTGTGGTTCCGTTCATCATCTTACAGCTGATTGGTTTGGGAGTAATCCTGACGTTTCCGTCACTGGTTAACTGGCTGCCAGCCATGGTTTATTCGGGTTAGGTGAGGATCAGACATTAGTCTAAGGAGTATAGAAATATTTTTAGGTTATGTTAGAGTCGAGGAAATCAGAACGGTGGTGCCAGACATTTGCCCCAGACATTTACCAAAGCAATCAAGGGCGCTGTCACCACCTTTCTCGGTTAGGATTTCCTTCCAACTCGCTTATTTCATTAAGCAAAAAATTGGAATCGACCTACACTATAACTAAAGCTTTTCAGCAATGCGGTGAGAACGGTTAATACCGTCAACTAATTGGTAAGAATAATAAGCACCGTGGGCAAATTGCGAATCGATAGTCGTGACAAAAAACAGTAACAAGATAACGAGAACGATATCGACCTGAATGAAAAGCCATAATCGTTAAACGAGCCGCCAAACATAATAAACAGGCTCGTGATAGATAACCTGGCCAGATCTGACCGGTTGCCAAGGGACAAACAGTGATAGTAGGCGAATCAACACTTCTAAAGGTTGTGCTGAGTACGTGCGTCGGCGCGTGTTCAATTTGACTGAACAGACTAATGCACGCCTTTTCGGGCACTGCTTCGACTACTGATTGCATCCAAACGTGTTGGCGATACGAACCCGTTGCTTGCTCAATTCAAGCGCGTACCGGCTGACATACAACGTATTCACGTCATGAGATCCAAGAGGAGCACCTGATGTACGAGGATTCAGATCCGATAGAAACCCGGGAATGGTTAGAATCAATAGAGTCAGTTATAGAGAACGAAGGGGTTGATCGCGCCCACTATTTACTCACCCGCCTGTCAGAGCGGGCGACCCGTGATGGTGCCCAGTTGCCATACTCGGTCACTACACCGTTTCGTAACACCATCCCGCTTACCAAAGAAGCACGCATGCCGGGCGACTTGTTCATGGAGCGCCGCATTCGATCTCTGATTCGCTGGAATGCCTTGGCCATGGTGCTGCGCGCCAATAAAAGACCGGGTGAGCTGGGGGGGCATATTTCGACCTTTTCCTCCATTGCGACCATGTACGATGTCGGCTTTAACTACTTTTTTAACGCGGGCAACGAAACGCGCGAGTCTGATCTGGTTTATATTCAAGGCCACACCGCGCCCGGTATTTACGCTCGATCCTTTCTGGAAGGTCGGGTCTCTGAAGAGCAGATGGACAACTTCCGCAACGAGGTTGATGGCAACGGTTTGTCATCGTACCCGCACCCATGGTTGATGCCTGACTACTGGCAATTTCCAACGGTTTCCATGGGGTTAGGTCCACTGCAAGCCATCTATCAGGCCCACACCTTGAAATACATGCACAACCGGGAGCTGGTGGATAACTCTGATCGAAAAGTCTGGTGCTTTATTGGCGATGGTGAAACCGATGAGCCAGAAACGCTGGGCTCTATTTCACTGGCCGGTCGGGAAAAACTCGATAACCTGATCTTTGTGGTGAACTGTAACCTGCAGCGGCTGGATGGCCCGGTTCGCGGCAATGGCAAAATTATTCAGGAGCTGGAAGGGGTCTTCCGTGGTGCTGGCTGGAATGTCATTAAGGTGGTTTGGGGACGCCATTGGGACCCTCTGTTCGAGGCGGATGTAAACGGCGTCATGCAAAAGGCGATGGACGAATGTGTCGATGGTGATTTGCAGAACTTTAAGAGTAATGGCCCGGCCTATACCCGCAAACATTTCTTTGGTCGTTCGCCGGAGCTGGCCAAACTGGTTGAAAACCTCACCGATGAAGACATCGCCCAACTGAATCGTGGTGGACATGACCCCTATAAAGTCTATGCCGCCTATCAGGCCGCGTTGAATACCAAAGGGCAGCCAACGGTTATTCTGACCCACACCATCAAAGGCTATGGTTTTGGTAAAGCGGGTGAAGCCCAAAACGTGACCCACTCATGGAAAAAGCTGGATATGGATACGTTAAAGTCGTTCCGTGACCACTTTGGAATTCCGCTCAATGATGAAGAGCTGAAAGATATTCCTTATTACCGCCCGCCCGCTGATAGTCCTGAGATGCTCTATATGCGCAAACGTCGCGAGAGTCTGGGCGGGTTCTACCCGAAACGTCGCAAAGACAGTCGCCCGCTAACAGTGCCCGGCCTTGATATTTTCGAGGGGCAGCTGAAAGGCTCCAATGGCCGTGAGATCTCAACGACGATGGCATTCGTACGCATGCTGTCGACCTTGACCAAAGATAAACGAATCGGCAAGCGCATTGTACCAATTGTGCCCGATGAGGCTCGAACCTTTGGGATGGAGGGCATGTTCCGCCAGCTTGGTATCTATACTTCGGAGGGGCAAAAATATGTGCCTCATGACCGTGAACAGATGATGTATTACCGGGAAGATGCTAATGGTCAGATACTGGAAGAGGGTATCAACGAAGCCGGTGCAATGGCTGCCTGGGCTGCTTGCGCAACGTCTTACAGCACCAGTGATTATCCGCTGATACCGTTTTATATTTTCTACTCCATGTTTGGTTTTCAGCGGGTTGGTGATCTCTGCTGGGCTGCGGGTGATATGCGAGCCCGAGGCTTCTTGATCGGCGGCACCGCGGGTCGAACCACGCTTAATGGCGAAGGCCTACAGCATCAGGACGGCCACAGCCATATTATGGCGGGGACCATACCGAACTGTATCGCTTATGACCCTGCTTATGCTCATGAACTGGCCGTGGTGATTCAGGATGGTATGAGACGAATGTATGCAGAGAACGAAAGTGTCTACTACTACATCACCATCATGAATGAAAACTATGAACAGCCCACCATGCCGGAGGGTGCCGAAGAGGGCATCATCAAGGGGATGTACCTGTTTGAAGAGGTTAAGGTTAAAGGGCGAGGCAAGAAACCCCACGCACAGTTGATGGGCAGTGGTGCGATCTTGAACGAAGTGCGTGCCGCTGCTCAATTGCTGGCGGAAGACTTTGGCGTCTCATCGGATGTCTGGAGTGTCACCAGCTTCAATGAACTGGCGAGGGACGGTCAGCACATTCGCCGCTGGAATATGCTGCACCCCGAAGAGAATGAAAAAGAGTGCTATGTCACTGCTTGTCTGAAAGATCGCAAAGGACCGGTGGTTGCATCCAGCGACTATATCAAGCTCTATGGCGAACAGATTCGATCTTACGTTCCAACCGACTACACCGTACTCGGCACAGATGGATTTGGTCGTAGTGATACCCGGGAGAAGCTGCGTCACTTCTTCGAAGTGGATCGCTATTTCGTGGTGGTAGCTGCCTTGGAGGCATTGGCAAAGCGCGGAGAGATCGATAAAAAACACGTGATTGAGGCGATGCGTAAGTACAACATTGACCGTAACTTACCGAACCCGACAACACGCTAACTGGTACTGACCCTATATTGAGGAGCTTGAGATGAGTAAAGTTGAAATCAAGGTTCCCGACATTGGTGGCAGTACCGATGTCGAGGTAATTGAGTTATGTGTTTCCCCTGGTGATACCGTTGCGGTAGATGATCCGATCATTGTACTGGAGTCTGACAAAGCGACCATGGAGATTCCTGCCCCTGCAGCCGGTGCAGTGCTGGAGATGAAAGTGGCAGTGGGTGACAAAGTATCGGAAGATGACCTCATTATGCTAATTGAGGCAGCGGAGCAGGGGCGTGAGGCAGTGGCGAGTGCTGAGTCTGCGGGCGACGTCGTTGAGGCGGCTATTGAGCCCCAGGTTGCAGAATCTCCCGTTGCAGAATCAGTGGCCGAGACGGCATCGACCGGGCGGGTAGAGTTGGTTACGGTTCCCGACACGGGGGGCTCGGAAAAGGTAACGGTGATTGAGGTATCCATAAAAGTGGGTGATGAGGTGGCCGAAGAAGATACCTTGATTGTGCTGGAGTCTGATAAAGCCACGATGGAGATCCCTTCACCACAGGGCGGCAAGGTTGAAAAAGTGCTGGTCAAAGAGGGAGATAACGTGAGTACCGGTGATCCGATTGCCCAGTTATTGGTAACTGGGCCCGGTGTGGTCGCTGCTGCACCGGCTGAATCTAAGCCGTCCGTGTCAGAATCTGCCGAGGTGAGTGTTAAACCGGCTGCGGAACCGGCACGACAGATTGATAGTGCGACGCTTCTCGTGGAGGGCGGACGCGTACATGCAGGTCCAGCTGTACGGAAAGTGGCCCGGGAATTTGGTGTGGAGCTTGCCCAGGTTGTTGGTACGGGTCCAAGAGGGCGAATACTGAAAGAGGATGTGCAGGCTTTCGTTAAGGCGCGATTAAAGCAGGGGCCGGTCACAGTGGGGGCTGTTAGCAGCGGTATACCTGCTGTTAAGTTGCCTGACTTCAGCCAGTTTGGGCCGATTGTACGGACGCCGTTAAGCCGCATTCACAAATTGACCGCAGAAAATATGCACACCAGCTGGTTAAATGTGCCACATGTGACCCAGTTTGATGAGGCCGACATCACCGAGATGGAAGCGTTCAGAAAAGCACAGAAAGGGGCTGCGGAAGCAAAAGGTACCAAGCTTACACCGTTGCCCTTTATTCTGAAGGCCTGTGCATATGCGTTAAACCAGTATCCACAATTTAATGTTTCGCTCGATATGGATACCCATGAGCTGATTCAAAAACGTTACGTCAATATTGGTGTCGCCGTAGATACGCCAGCAGGGCTGGTTGTTCCGGTAATCCGTGATGTTGATAAGAAAGGCCTATGGGAGCTGGCAGAGGAGTGTATTGAACTGGCCGCTAAAGCCAAAGACAAGAAACTCAAACCGGCTGAAATGCAAGGCGGGTGCTTTACTATTTCCAGTCTGGGCAGTGTGGGTGGAACGGCGTTTACGCCCATCGTAAATACGCCGGAAGTGGCCATACTGGGGCTGTCGAAAGCCTCCATTAAACCGGTTTGGCAGGGTAAGGAGTTTGTACCCAGGCTGATGCTGCCGCTATCACTATCGTATGATCATCGTGCCGTGAATGGCGCTGACGCGGCGAGGTTTACCACCTTGCTGGGCACATTATTAGGGGATCTACGACAGTTACTACTATAGCGACTTGAGAGCCGCTCAGGTCAGTTAAATGATCTCCAGCCCGAAAGGTACTTACATAAGTATCAAAATCAATATGTTGCCGGCGATCTTTAACCCCACCCCACCCCAACCCTCCCCTTGCCAGGGGAGGGAGCTTAATCGATCTACTAAGCATGAACATAGCTGCAGGCAAATTTTATGGAAGAATCTGGGAACATACTCCTCCCCCTGACAAGGGGGAGGCTGGGAGGGGGCTTGGTCGAGGCTCGATAATGCTTAAGTAAGTACCATTCATCTACAGCCCCTTTGTTTAGTACAGCGCAAAGGGGCTTTTTCGTCTGGATGTCTTAGCTCTCAACAATATCGTCTTTCAGGCTGAGTACAAATGCAACGACCTCGTCACACTCCTGCTTAGGTATGTTCAGGGCTTCCATGGTCGCCCCGGCATGACCTAAAAACAGCGTCCAATCACTTTCGCTAATGTTCATGCCTTTATGGGATAACTTCATATCGCGGCCGGTGTAGTACATTGGTCCACCCGCATTGGCACAGAGGTAGTCAATGAGCAGCTGCTTCTCCCGCTCGATTCCATCGTCGCCACGGTTTTGCCAAAACCGTCCTAATTGTGGATCAGCCTTAAGCCGGGGAAGCAGGTCATTGGTAAACGTGGTGATGCCGTCATAGCCGCCAAGGCGTTCATAGAGTGTTGTTTGGTTCATGATGACTCTCCTTTTTAATGAGAGATTAAGAATTCCGGTATGGCCATCGCTTCTTTCAATTGACTGTAATCCCTGTTTCTCGCCCTACGGCGATTCGCGTTTTAGAACATGAAGTTCCAACAGTTCGTCATAGCGTCCGGTTGACCTGAGTTTTTGCAGCCCTTTGTTAAAGGCTTCGACCAGTTTCGGTGCATTGGGGTAGGCTTTGGAAAAGAGTAAATGGCCGGTTGTTTTTACTAACGGCGTGGGGTGGAAATCGACCATATGGGTCATATGAGGCTGAAAATGAGTGGTCAGTAAAGCAAACCCCAAATGTTTTTCTACGGGGAAAAGGTCAATTCTGCCCCGTATCAGTTTTGCCATATTCAGTTCATCCCGTATCGCAAGATCGATCTCAATCGTTCCGTCCTGGGCTGCCTGCCAGAACGCGTCGTTATAGGTATAACCGTCTGTGGCACCAATTTTGTACCCTTTTAAATCCGCCAAGACGCTCCACTGCTTTAACGGTTTTTCTTTATTGTAAAAAAAGTGGGTGCTCTCCGTGTGAAGAGAGTCACTATAGATAAAGTGCCTGCGACGTTTTTCAGAAGGGTACCAATAGGCGGTAGCGGCGTAATTGCCCGACTTTGCCTGATCATAGGCACGTTTCCACGGCATAAAGGTCAGTTCAGGTTGATAGCTTGAGTCGGCAAAACTTTCTGTAATGAGTTGCGCGATAAATCCCTGTTGCGGGAGATCTTTGGATAACCAGGGGCGGTACTCTCCTGCAGTAATAGGCACTGTGTCGGCACTACAAAAGCATGACCCGCTAAACAGTGCGACCAATAGTAGTAGCTCTTTTAACCCCATACCCTTTGGGTGGGCAACTCGTTGATGTCTCATCCGACAGAGTCCTGATTTTGAGTCGCGTTAGCGTTGCAGATATGCCCCGATAAGCAGTTGTCTACCCATCGCTACGTCATTAATCTCTCTAATAATAGCAGCTGTGGGTGTGAAAGGTAGTCCTGTGTCAGTCACTGTAAAAACGCTTCCAATAGTCTAAAACCTTTAAAGCTGATCATGGGCAAGGTTCTGAATATTGGCTACTGTTACCCTATAAATTGCAAATTAACGTACTAACCCTGAAGAGATTAATGTATGCAAAGGATAAAAAAACAGTTGGTTTTGCTGGTCATGTTGCTGATGTCCACTCAAGCCTGGTCTGCCCCCGGCAACAACGCGCTTGATAATAAAGAGAAGCTGGATAGTCGTATCGAGCAGTGGGTTCAAAAAACGTGCGGCAACGATGCAGCCTGTGCAGCTGAAAAACGAGCGCAGTATATAAAACGCATGGCCGGCTACAAACAGTATGTGCAGAAAAAGTGTGGTGATGATCAAGTCTGTCGACAGGACATGCGGGCGAAATATATGCAACGTCGTGCCAAGCGGGAAGCCCGTATTGCGGAACATTGTGGTGATGATGAGGCGTGCCGTGACACATTGCGTGAAGAGTATAATCAGCGCATGGATGAAGCCCGAAACAAGTGCAAAGAGGATAAGGCCTGTTGGCATAACTTCTACAATGAGCATAAGCCGCAATAGTTCGGTTGTTTTTTGAACAAAGAGTCGATTAAGGTTGTCTCAACGGTGAGATAAAATGAACGGGTTATCTATTCGTGGCTGAGCTGCTTGATCAGGTATTTGTCTTTATCGATCTTGAAACCACCGGGGGAAGCCCTCCGGGGGATCGTATAATAGAGATCGGCTTGAAAAAAGTACAAGATGGCAATGTTATTGATGAGTGGCAGACACTGGTTAATCCACAAAAAAGCATCCCTCCTTTTATTGAACACTATACCGGTATCAACAATGAAATGGTGCAACAGGCACCATTATTCTCGACCGTTGCTGACACGCTGAAAGAGAAGCTCCACGGGGCTATTTTTGTGGCCCACAACGCCCGCTTTGACTACAGCTTTGTTAAAAGTGAGTTTCGTCGTATCAATATGGCTTTTTCGGCCAAAGTGTTATGTACGGTCAAACTCTCCCGTAGGCTCTACCCGCAGTATATTAAACATAGTATGGATGCATTGATTGAACGGCACAGCCTTTCTGCAGGCCCCCGGCACCGTGCAATGGGGGATGTCGATTCAATGTTGGCGTTCTTTCGCCATGCGGTTTCTGAGCAGGGGTACGAGGCAGTGAATACCGAGTTAAAGAAAATCCTGCAACGGCCCAGTTTGCCCTCCTATCTGCCGGAAGATGTATTGGATGAGTTACCCCAGAGCCATGGTGTTTATCGGTTCTATGGTGAAAATGAGGTGCTGCTCTATGTAGGGAAAGCCAATAACCTATACCAACGTGTCATGTCGCACTTTAGCTCTGATCATACTTCTGCCAAGGAAGTGAGAATGTCTCAGCGTATTCGGCGATTGGAATGGACCGAGACGGCGGGAGAACTTGGTGCACTGTTGCTTGAGTCGCAGCAGATAAAGCAGTTAAAGCCTATCCATAACCAGCGGTTAAGAGCTGTTAACACACTATCGACTTTTACGCTTGACCCCAATGAGCAGGGGTATTTGACCGTGAAGTCGGTAGATACAGTGAACCCTGAGCGCCTGGATGATTACTACGGCTTGTTCCGAACCCCGAATAGCGCCGAGAAAGCATTACAAGGTATCAGTGCCAGTAACGAACTATGCGCACGAATGATAGGGCTTGATAAAGGGCAGGGTGGTTGCTTTCAATATCAACTGGGACGCTGCAAAGGGGCCTGTGTCGGTGAAGAGGATGTGACTCGTTACAACTTACGGGCTCAGATTGCATTTCATACCCTGAGGTTAAAGCGTTGGCCGTACGACGGGGTAATCGCGGTGCAAGAGCGTAATGACTTCACCGGTAAGGCCGAGTTCCATCTCATTCACAATTGGGTTCACCTTGGAACCATTCATGGCAAGGCGCAGTTGCAACAGGCTCAAGAGTATTTGCCGGGCGGACAGTGTTCGGATAGCAAGGCACACTTCGAAATGGATAACTATAAACTCATGGTGAAATATCTACTGTCACCGAAATATCGTTTGAAAATCATCGAAGTAGGTTGAAGCTGAAAGTAAGTGTCATGCATCATGTAACGAGTGTAGCAAGATGGTTAGCCATATTTGAGGGGATACATAGCGTTACAGAAAATAATGGAATAAATCTTGTACAGCGGCTTTAATTAAAGAGGTGCCCTATCGCTTTAACTGTGCGTGGGCGGTTCCCCGTCATGGTGAGTTGGGTAACCTCTGAATGAGCGTTTAAGGCGTAAGGGATTCTGTGAATTTCATTCGATTCAACATACTACTACTCTTGCTGTTGTGCTGTGGGCTTTCCAGTGCCGCTGACCGGCTGGCTATACCTGCGGACTTCAGCGGTAGCCTGTTGCTTGATGATGCCATACTAAAACAAGAGATTGCGCCCCACCTGGAATACCTTGAGGACCCCGAAAGTGAATTAACCATCGACTCACTGCTTGGCGAAAAAAATATCCAGTGGACTAAAAATACCCAGTTAACCCCTAATTTTGGTTACTCCAGC
>JBFKTM010000052.1:0-10355 GCA_041636295.1 Oleiphilaceae bacterium | reverse complement strand
GGTGGCTGGCGCTGGTTGCTGCATGAAGATAATGGTACCGCGCAACTAAACGAGACTTCAATCACCGCTGTTGAACTGCCCGCGGCAGTAGAGCTTCCAACTGCCATGGCTCCGAAAGCGGAGACCGGGACTACTCTCTCGACGCCAGCGATCGAAACAAGTGAAACAACAGAAGCGATACCCGACCAGCCAGAGGCGGTCGTTGATGGCGAAGAGAAGGCCATCGTTCAGCCTCAGGCGACCGAGACTCTTGCGACTGAACAACCGGAAGCGGTAACAAGGGTTGAAGCAAAGCCAATCACCACCCCATTTGCTGATCCGATTGCCATACAGTCTGAACGTATCCTCAGAGCACAACTAACCCATACCCTGAAAAAGGGCGAACCGGGTGAAAAGCTCGGTAGTCAAATAGCAATGAAGGGTGAAGGATTAATACGGGTTTACCTGTTTACGGATATGGCAAACTTATCGGGTGAAACCCTCTACCATGACTGGTATTTAGCTGGTAAGCGGATGGCACGAGTCAAAATCAATGTCAAAAGTGATCAGGTGGCGGCCTCTTCAAGCAAGTTTATCGACAAGTACATGACCGGTGACTGGCGCGTTAATGTCAGCAATGGTCGGGGTGAATCATTCGTTTCGGCGCAATTTACTGTGACGCATTGATTGTGTTGAAGATTTTCGGGGATTGTGTGGAGGATTTTCGGGAACTGTGTGGGCTACTTTAGAGTTATCACTCCAGTCATGTAAGCAATATCTCACACGTTTTTGAGAGATTGGCTATATCACGTCAATTAGCATATCCGTACTATACACGGCGTCAGGATGACCTCGAAACGTAAGGATGCGGACAAGGAAGTAATCAGGGATGGCCGGTTACCTAGGGAATGGTAAAGGATGCACCAAACAAATGAGGCGCTGCAGGGAATGCAGCGCCTTTTTGCGTTTTACCGATCAGCAATAGTGTGTTGGTTGTTGCGTCAATTCAAACCATTATCCGGCTTCCTGTTGTCATCCTAATGACTGCTTCTTGATAGAAACCCTCCAATAGATATTGTTCTGCAAGCTGTAAGCTATAGCGCAGAACCTGCACGGATTTATTTATGATTAAGGATATGATCATGAAAAACAGAGCCAGCCTCTCGGCGGTAACGGTTGTACTCAGCACTATGTTGCTCAGTGCCTGTAATAAGGACTCGGCTTCTGATGAACAAGCAAACCATACCGTTACGGGTACGGTGAGTGGCTTGGAAGGTCGAGTTGTGCTGAACTATAACGACCAACAACTGGTTATTAACGAGTCGGGCGAATTCTCGTTGCCCGCGACATTTGTTCACTCAACAACACTCACATTGTCTTTGACTGAAACGCCATTCAGACAATCATGTCAACTGGCGAACGAATTACTCACCGTTAACCAGAATATTACTAATCTTGATATCACCTGCCAGGCGCAAGGTTCATTGAGCGGTACGGTTAAAAACTACTATGACGGCACCCCCATTGCCGGTGCCACCATCCGGCTTCAAACCCAGGATATGGCTGGGCAGTTGGTCGATGTGGTGACAACCGACGAAAGTGGTCAATTTTCTATCTCTGGAACCGGGACATCGGATCGTTTTGTGGTAAACGTGGCTGCCGACGCCTACGCCGCATTTGCTACCATCTACTCTAATGAGACCGAACAGGATGTCACGTTGAATACGGTTCTGGTTCGCAATGTGGATAGTACGGTGGACTTTGATAACAGCACCGCCTCGACCGTTTCGGTGAATGGACTGGCGGTTGTTGAGCTCCCCGCACGATCTCTGGTGAAACAGAGCGGCGATACGCCGGAGGGGATGATTACGGCCAGTGTCACCTTTGTAGACCCTTCCTCCGACCCGGGCATCATGCCGGGCAATTATGAAACCAATAGTGCGCAGAATGGTGTGCAATACATTGAGTCCTTTGGGGCCATCAATATTACGTTCAGCGACGCCGCTAACAATGACTTGCAGCTAATGGATGGTCAGCTCGCAACCATCCGCATACCATTGGCCAGCTCGGTAGCACCAGCAAATGCACCGGAAACCATCCCGCTGTATTATTTTAACGAAGAGACCGGATACTGGGTAGAAGAGGGGGAAGCGGTTCTATCCCAGGTCAATAACGCCTACGTTTATGTGGGGAGTGTGGCGCACTTTACCTACTGGAATGCCGATCGGGTTTATGAGTCGGTCAACATAACCGGTTGTGTCGAAGACGGGCAGGGCGGCCGAGTAACAAATGCATCGGTTCGCTCTCAAGGTAAAACCTATATTGGTTCTGCCGAAGTGGCTACCGATCTGCAAGGCAACTTCTCACTCCCGGCAAGGCAGAACGCTCAGGTACTGGTATCCGCCGTCAGTGGTGCAACCAGCAATACCATGGTGGTATCAACGGATGAAGAGGATGTGGCACTTGCTGAATGTCTCGTCTTATCACCTGATGCGGTCACTATCAAACTTAGTTGGGAGCAAGATCCAGAGGACCTGGATAGCCATTTCTTTGGTCCGCTGGGTGACGAGCAAGGCGAGTTTCATGTCTATTTCGGGGAGAGAACGGCAGAATCCAATGGCGCTGTGATTCATCTTGATGTCGATGATGTGGACAGCTTCGGCCCTGAAATTGTTAGTATCTCCCGTTTTGCCACGCCGGGATCCTATTACTACTATGTGCACCGTTTTTCCGGTATATCCGATATCAAAAGCTCGCCCGCCAGGGTAGAGGTGGAGATTGACGGGGAGACGACAATCTTTAATCCAGAGAATGCATCGGGTAGCGTGACCGACAACTGGTCGGTTTTTGAGATTCAGGTTGGGAGCGACTTAAAGCCGACTCTGGTTGCTACGCAACGGTTTGAAGAGACGCTGCATGGCAATGACTTCAATATGTTCAGTGTGCAGCGAAAGTCATCGCCTATAAGCAAGTATCATCAATGAGCCCGTGTCTTGCAGCCTTGAGGCAGTAGAGTCATTACTCCAGCAATGTAGGCAATCTCTCACACGCATTTGAGAGATTGCCTATATCGCCCAGTCCGGTACCTCCGTACTATACACAGCGTCAGGACGACCTCGTAACGTAAGGATGCGGACAAGGAAGTAATCAGGGATTGCCGGTTACCTAGGGAATGGTAAGGGATGCACCAAACAGATAAGGCGCTGCAGGGAATGCAGCGCCTTTTTGCGTTTTAAACATCGCTATCGATTTGGCCGGTTCCCCGCCCCTTTCGATTTTGGTTTGCTATCCCCTTTTTTAGACTTGTCCGACTGAATCTCTTCGCCAGCCTGTTCGAGCCAGTTCAGGGTGTCGAGATAGGTAATAAATCGATTGATATAGCTGGGGGATAAATCCCGCATGCTCGTGAGGCTGCGTACTACCAGCATCTCCGGGTTGAGTGGCCCAGGGTTTTCGGGGGCATTGTCAATGACTTGCCTAATCCGCTTTTCAGCATACCGCTTACCCCAGCTCTCTCGAAAAAGCTGTAGCGACTTCAACTCGCCGGACAACGAAAAAGAGGGCATTTGATGCGCCTCTGGTGACAGCAAACCATTGCTTGAGGTCGCCGTGGTCGTTGACTCATGCTGCAGTAGCTGGCTCAATAGTGCGGCAAGCGGCCCTGATTGTTGCTTGCGTTTTAGGCGCTCTGCCAGCCGTGCCACGCCCTTGAAGTCACAGGCCTCAAAAAGCTCAGCCAGCTGTTTGGAGGACTCGGGTGCTTCGGCTATTGTGCGGCTGACGATCAGTGCCGCATCACTTTTTGCCCGATTGAAGTCCGCCTGATACTCACCCAGGGCTGTGCCGGCTCTCTCTGCCAGCGCATCGGCCACTGGCTTACGCTGTGCCACTGCCCGGTGGATCATGGACTCAATATAACAAAAGCGTACCGGGTCAAAACGATTGATACCGTGCTCTATCAGCATGGCCAAGGTAGCTTGCATCGAGGCCAGGTCACCAGACTCCATGGTATCGTCGGTATATAATTTAGCGCCACTTTGATCGTCAGAGCGAAGGTCTTGGGGCGAATCTAACAGCGCTTCGGTGCTATGCTCTGTCATGATGCTGCCTGAGGCGTAACGTCTACGTCTACTGGTTTGTCGGCGCTTTGTGGTGTATCGGTACGTTGTAGTGTGTCGGGACTTTGTTGTGTATCGGTACGTTGTTGCGTGCTCTTAGGCACGGGGGCCATTTCAACCCGGCGATTTTTTGCCCGGCTCTCATCATCCTGATTGGGTACCGCAGGCTGTTGTGCGCCAAAAGCCGCCGCAAAGACCATGGACGCTGGCATTCCCTCTTCGATCAACACTCTGGTTACGGTGAGGGCTCGCTGAGCCGACAGCTCCCAGTTATCTGTAAAGCGGTAGTTACCCTTTTGTATGGGCAGATCATCGGTAAAGCCGCTGACCATTAACAACTCTTCTCGCTCCCCAAGATAGACTCGGAGCGGTGCGACGAGGGTTTGCAGCAGTGCCCGCCCTTCCGGTTGCAGCTGGTCGGAGTTCAAGCCAAACAGTACACTGCCGCTGATCCCGATTCGACCATCCCGCACGGTGACGCGTCCGGTTGCTAGCGGGTCTGCTAAAGCATCTTCCAGAGCCATGCGCCGCTGTTCCTCGGCCTGTCGTTTTTCAACCTCATCTTCCAGAGATTGGGCCAGTTCAAGTTGAAACCCCAGTGCCCAGACCAGCAGTAGCACAAACACACCCACCAGACCGGACATCAGGTCACCGAAAATAGCCCAGATAGGGGGCTCTTGGGTAAGGCCATCCTCTAACTCGTCCATTAGTTCACCTCAGCGGGCTCTGGCTGGCTTAGCTGGCGCAGCTCTTCAAAAATTTCCTTCTGCGACAAGATACTGTGATCAATAACTTCGCGAGCCTGGGCGACGTAGTAACCTAATTGCTCATCACTGCGGGAGGTCGATTGGGTCAGGGCATGCTCAATGCGATTGAGGCTGTCAATCAGTTTGCCATTGGACTCGTTGTATAGCGTAACGGCCAGGCCAAAGGCATCCCCCAAGCTCGACATCTCAGTGGCGCTACCGGCAAAATGGTCGGTAATCTGTGAGATCTTGGTGACTTCAACATCCACCTGATCGCTAAACCGGACGCCCACCTCTTCCAGCATGTTGGCCGAGGAGTTCACCAGTTTCTCTACCGCTTCGAGCTGGCTGGCGGTGGTCTGCTCAAGCGATGCCGAGTAGTGGCTCAGCTCTTCCAGGATGCGGCGTCGCTCTTCCAACAGGCTGTTGTCGCGCTCGATATTTTTCGAAATCTCCTGGCGCAGCTGGCCGATGACTTCGGCGGCGGCACGCGGGGTCTCCGAGGCGGTCTGGATAAGGCGGGTCATGGGCTCTTCCAGCGCACAGCCAAGTGTTGTCAGGTGGGTTGATACGGTTGACTCCAGCTCGGCCAGACGATTCACTGCTGCCTGGCTGCGACGCTCCTCTTCCTCTCTCAGAGACTCCAGGGCTTTCTGTAGCGTTGCGGTTAGGTTATCCATGCGCTCGCCATGACCGCTGACCCACGCCTGCTCAGAGGCAATACGCTGCTGCACCAGCTCCTCGGAACTTTTCAGCAGGTTGTTTATCTCACTAAGCATTGTGGCTGAGGTGTTCTGCGCGTTCGCTGTAATCTGTTGTGCCACCTGCTCAAGGGACTCAACGAGCTGCTGCTGCCGAGAGCTGGCCTCTTCTCCGGATTGCTGCCATTGGCTGTTCAGGGCCGACGACATGGACTCGAAACGTTCCGTAAGCTTACTGAAGACGGTCTGTTGAGTGTCGGAGGCCTGTTGCAGTTCACCGGTGATTTGGCTGGAGGTATCGGCCAACTGTCTGGCTGCCACCGTTTGTGTCTGTTGTAGTGTGTCGACCCACTGCTCAAGCCGTGCGTTATCCGCCGACTGTTGCTGCTCAAACCACTGTGCTGTAGTCTGCTCGACAGCCTCGGTGGTGGCGCTTGTCGCCTGTTTGAATTGCCCGTTAAATGCCTCAAAAGCAGTTTGCATGGCGTGGATCAACGCTTCATTGGCGCGTTCATGGGCTGACAATCCCTCCGTCCAGGCTTGGCTGACATCTTTTGAGGTTTGGCCAAACTGTCCTGAGAGGCTTTCGAGCTGCTCCTGCACGGTCTGTGTTAACTGTTGGTGAGTTCGCTGGGTGCTGTTGTGGAGGTCGGCGGCAATGGTGGTCATCGCCTCTTGTACGATGGGTTGGAGGTTCTCTCCCGCCTGGCGGCTACTCTCGGCAGCGATCTGGCTGCTCTCGGTAATGCTCGCTTTCAGTGATTTGTCGATGGAGCTGGCAAGCTCTGCATAGGTGCTCTTGACGGATTGGTGAAAGCTCTCCTGATTGTTGGTCAACCGCTCTCCCAGGTGTTCACTCATACGTTCCATCTGGGTGGCCAATAGCAGTAGCTTGTCGGCTATTTCGGGCAGTCCCTGAGACTGCATTTGCAGCGCCTTGAAAGTCTCCTGCTGATTATGAGTGCGGGAAAAGGCACGAAGATCCGTGTTGATTTTACTGTCCAGCTGTCGGGCTACCAATACGCGGTCACGTCGACTCAGGGTGGACATCAGCCCCAACATGGCGGAGGCCGCAACACCTGCAACCGAGGTGCCAAATGCCAGGCTTAACCCGGCAATGGGGGCCGTGAGGCCAGCCCTTATTGCCTCTAGTTTGGTGGTTCCTTCCAGTGCAGTGACAGCACCTTTCAAGGTGTCCACCATGCCGACGAACGTCCCCAGCAGGCCAAGCATGACCAGCAGACCCACCAGATAGGGAACCAGTACCGGGGCCGGAAGCCCTACGCGCTCTCCTTCAATGCGCAGGCGTACGGGCGCTTGCAGGGACGGGTGGAGCCGGGCAAGCCACTCAACCAGCGGGGAGTGGTCGCCGGTTACGGATTCAGGTGTCGTCAACAGCAATTTGGAGAGTGTTAACGTTGCCCTGCGAAACTGGATCAACTCGATAACGCCAATGGTGTAGACCGCGCCAATCACTGTAATGACGGCTAATCCCAAGATGTTGGAGTCAACAAAATGGGTCCCCATCCAGACCACGGCGGCCGCACCCAAAAGAAAAGCGGTAGTAAAAAGTAATCTCGTCATCAATTCCTGTCTTCCTGTTCGTTTGCGGCTTCCATTAATCCCAATATCGGCAGCAGCCTGACTTCAAGCTCTGCAAGCAGTATTCCCTGCATCTCTTTGCAGAATATCTCCAGTGGGCCGCCGGGGGCTGTCCACAATAGAGTCGGGTCGCTATCCGATAGTGTTGGTGGTTGGTTCTGGTGCTGAAAATGTTGCTGGTAAATCTGGCTAAAACGTTTTTCAAGCACTCTTGGTGTTACGGCAAAGCATTTTCGACTGTGTGCCAGCAGGGTCTCACCCAGTGCTTTATCCAAAATAGCGAGTTGGGCTAGCGTTGGGGATACGCCGGAAATAGCCGTCCTGATCTCTATCTGAAGCGGTTGAACTCTGGACTCGAACTCTCGTTGGTGGGCCGCATAAAATCGCAGATACGGCCCATAGGCCAGCTCTTTTTCTGTCAGTCCATCGATATCCGGAGGGGGCAGCTTTAGACGGGACGCGGTGGCGTTAGAGTCAAAACTATTGATCACCATTTGCACCATGGTGGCACGTGCCTGCACAAATGACTCGTTAATTGCTGCGATTGAAATTGCTTTGGGTTCGAACTTTACTCGGCGAAGCATGCCGTGGGCGTCTGCCAGGGCTATCGAATCAGACATGGAGAGCAATCGCCCCAGCCTGTCAGAAAAATGTTTGTGGGATAGCTCGACATCCGATACCGCCAAATCACTTAGAAAACGGATCAGTTTTGAGCCATTTAGTGATACTTGCGGAGTGGCTAGAGTCATAAAAATACGTTATTCAGTGGCTGTGGGCGCTATTATTGCGTTGATCAGGGAAAGCTTTATTGTCCGGAAAGATAATACAAAAAGCGGATTAGTGTCACGGCTATAACCCCTCAGTGGGCTAGGCACCGCTTGGCCTGTGTAACCGTTGTCGTGACCTATCCGTATAATACTTCAGTTGGATTATTTCTGAGCAACATTATCGCTATTTTGCGACAACATTCAAGGTTCATCCATACACCGACGAGGCACGCGCGCTTGACCGCTGACTGGAATTGGCTGGTGCGATCTTCAGTCGTCAAGTGGAACTATTTTGCTGACGGGCTGATTAAAAAATAAACAAATCAAGTAACCACAACTATACTTAGCCTCACCACTTCACTTAAGTTGGAGGAGCAAGCATGGTGTCTAGATGCGGTTTGCCAAATTGGTTCCACAATGTTTCTCTGCCCAGCACATGGTTGCTGTTTATTATTCTGAATGGGGTGCTTTCAACGGCTTACTCGGCGACAAAAGAGGCTGAGCAATGGATAGATAATGAGTTTAAGGAGAGCACACTCAGCCGGGAAGAGCAGCTAGCTGAAATGGAATGGCTGATCAAAGCCGCCGAGCCCTATAAGGGAATGACCATCAGGGTCGTCTCTGAGCGCATCGATACCCACTGGTATGAGGCCAACGTGCTAAGTAAGGCGTTTGAGGATATTACCGGTATCAAGGTGGTTCATGAGATCACCGGGGAAGATGATGTGGTTAAGAAGATCGCCACCCAGTTGGATCTCGACTACAGCATCTATGATGCTTATATCAACGATAGCGACTTGATTGGAACCCACTACCGCTCCGGTAAGGTTATCGCGCTCAGTGATTTTGTTATAGGTGAGGGGAAGGATGTCACCTTTCCTAATCTCGATCTGGATGATTTTATCGGACTGAGTTTTACCACCGGGCCAGACGGTAAGCTCTATCAGCTTCCGGATCAACAGTTCGCAAACCTCTACTGGTATCGTCACGACTGGTTTTCACGCCCCGACCTGCGTGCGACATTCAAGGGGATCTATGGTTATGAACTAGACGTGCCGCAGAACTGGTCGGCATACGAAGATATCGCCGAGTTCTTCACCGTTCATGTTAAAGAGCTGGATGGCAAGAAAGTCTACGGCCACATGGACTACGGCAAGATGGACCCTTCGCTGGGGTGGCGCTTTTCCGATGCCTGGCTATCGATGGCGGGCGCCGGTGACAAAGGGCTGCCCAACGGACTGCCGGTGGATGAGTGGGGGATAAGAGTTGAAGACTGTGTGCCGGTCGGCTCCAGTGTGAGTCGTGGAGGCGCGCTCAATGGCCCGGCTGCGGTCTACTCCATCAGAAAATTTGTCGAATGGTTAAATAAGTATGCCCCTCCCGAGGCGAAGGCTATGAACTTTAGCCAGGCCGGTGCTCTGCCTGGGCAAGGTAATATCGCGCAGCAGATCTTCTGGTATACCGCCTTTACCGCCGCTTTAACAGATCCCAAACTGCCGGTTACCAATGCCGATGGAACGCCTAAATGGCGTATGGCTCCCTCTCCACGCGGCCCCTATTGGGAAAAGGGCATGAAGTTGGGGTATCAGGATACCGGCTCTTGGACGTTTCTCAGCAGCACCCCCTTGGAGAGGCGCAAAGCCGCATGGCTCTACGCCCAGTTTGTGGTCTCAAAAACCGTGTCGCTGCATAAAACGCTGGTGGGGCTAACGCCGATTCGTGCCTCCGATATCAATTCTGCCAAGATGACCGAAGTGGCCCACAAATATGGTGGATTGATCGAATTCTATCGTAGTAAAGCGCGGGTGGCCTGGACACCTACGGGCACCAATGTACCCGACTATCCGGCACTGGCAGACCTGTGGTGGAAGAATATTGCGTTGGCCTCCAATGATAAACTGACGCCGAAACAGGCATTGGACAAAATGGCAAAAGAGATGGATGAACGACTCCAGAAAATTGCTGACCGGGGGCAGGAGCGTTGCGCCCCCAAACTCGGCCCCGAAAAAGAGGAAAGTTTCTGGCTCAGTCAACCTGGTGCGCCCAAACCACAGCTGGTCAATGAAAAGCCGGCCGGAGTCACTCTTCCCTATGAAGAGTCGTTAAAAGCTTGGGATTAATTCAGGAGAACAGACATGAAACAAATAGTTGAGAGCATCGCGGGTCGAATCAGGTTGGTGTTTCTTCTTCTGATGACACCCTTGCTACTAATGCCGCTAGCGACTGCGCAGGCGGCCAGTTTTACGTTACTCACAGAGGAGTTGCCCCCCTATAGTATCAAACAGAGCGGCGCGCCTTCCGGTGCCGCGGTTGATATTGTATCTGAATTGTTTAAACGGGCAGGGTTGCAGTTTACGGTGAAAATTGTGCCCTGGCAGCGAGCCTATAATGGGGCCATCGAAGAGGCCAATACCTGTGTCTTTCCCATTCAGCGTAATCAGG
>JBFKTM010000051.1:0-10410 GCA_041636295.1 Oleiphilaceae bacterium | reverse complement strand
GGAAACAACACTTACTCTTATTGGAAACAACACTTACTCTTATTGGAAACAACACTTACTAGGACGGCAAATGTGCTCAATACGCTAATGAATTGGCAAGAGGTGTATTATGCGAGTTCAACTGTTAGTGACTAAAACCGATTTCTGCATTCCTAACCTGGAAAACGAATTCAGAGACCTGGGAATCAACTACGAACTTGACTACATTGAAGATAATCCTGAGCTGGTAGCCACCCACCATATCCGCCACTCACCCAATGTGTTCGTAGATGGTAAGCTGGTATTTCGTCATCAACCTACTGAGCGAGAGTTAAAAGCGTTCTTTCATATTCACTGATACTTTGGCTTTGGCTTTGGCTTTGGCTTTGGCTTGGAAAAGGATTCAGGTTAAGGACCGTTATTACTGTTTTTCCAGAAACGCCTGAACGATTTTTTGCTTATCGCCTGATTCTTGTGCAGCGATTGACTGCAGAGCCAATCGCTGCGACGCGGTCAACGCCGAGACACTCATACTGGATATGATGGCATTAACGACCAAATTCGATTTTTCGGCGGTTATGTGTCGAATTAACCGGTCATAATGTTGTGTGTCGCGAGACAAAACCGTACTGGCGGCATAACGCTCTTTGGTATTTCCCGACGATAATTTCTGCAGATAGAGATCATCAAGGTTGGTGAGCCTGGCATTGCCTGCCGCCATAATGGCCGAAGCGGCGCTTGGGGTATCCAGCTGCTCTCGAATATGTTGCTCAAAAGAAGGGATAACATGAGTTGCGGACTGGCCATTATTATTCAACTGAGTAATCACGGCCCCCATATTAATCAGCGCATTACTGCGTACATTAACCGTCTCGTCGCTCCGCTGAAGTAACTCCTCCAGGTAGCGATAGGACGTTTCTGTCGCCAAATGATTGCCGGAGAGCGCCACCATCAGACGAATTTTTTGAAGATCTACGGTACTTCCCGCCCCCACGGGCAGCTCATTAAAGACAGAGATAAGATAGTTTTCAGCATCCACATGTTGGCTAATACCCAATCCAAAAATCAGATCCCGCTTTGCATCTTCAATAGTTTGGCTGCCATACAGATTAGCCGCTAATTCATAAGCAGGGACATTTTCCAGCAGATATTCCGCAGCCTTAATAAGCTCGCCGGTGTTCTTGCTTTGCGAAAACTCATTAAAAACCTCCCACATCTGCTCAGTGCTGCTGACTTTATTTTCAAACTCATTTTCACCGATCTGTTTTACCTGCCATCGCTGATGGGCATTTGCCAACTCGTTGTGTTGGTCATGAGCCATCGAGGTATAGGGTGAAATACGCTCTGCCTCTACCCGAAACGAGATGTGGCCACCATGTTCTCCGGCGGCAATACCCTGGCGCTCCTCCGATACGACAGACTCTGGCATACAATCCTGACCAAGCGCTACTGACCAGTGATTTTTGTACTCGTTGAACAGTGATTTAAGCTGCTGTCTATTGGCTGTTGATGCATGGCTTGCCCGTTCAATTTTAATACCTTGTTGACCGGAATGATGCCGATACTGATAGGTTCTCTGCATAGGATCGTAAGTAAACAGGTAGGATTCGCCTTCCTCCCCCACTGATAGGGCTTTCAATAGCTGTGATAACATCCCCATGGGGTGCTGTTTAACCAACCCCAAATCATTATAGGCACTAAACAGTGCGTAACGTCTGCCTTCGACGCGACTCAGATAATAGATGTCATCGATGGAGTGATTACCCTGCCCTTCATTAATAATGATATCTGTGGCAACCCCTTTAACAATCGAACCATTAGCCTGGCTGAGCTGTGTCTTAAATGTTAAATTCGAACGATAAATCACCTGACTATTAAGCAGGGACTCCACACGGACCTTCACCCGGTAGGCATAGTTAAACTCGCCACTTCGACTGCAGCTTAAGTTGGGAGCCCGCTGCGATCTCTCAAGATCTGCTGCGTTAACCACTTGCGAGGGAGATGTAGGCAGACTTTGCACATAAAGATAAAAAACAATGGCAATCACCGTCACTAGTGAAAACAGGCTAGTTAGCAATATTTTTATAATTTTCATGGCATATTGAGTGTAACTTAACAATTAAAAGCCTTATGGATTATGCCACAAGGCTTTTGCGGTGCACCGAGGCGTTTACTGAATCACCGGGTGCGCGTTTTCAGTGTTGATGAATACAGTGCTGGAGGTGTGCCCTTCCCAGCTAACATCCGCATCATCGCCAAATACATTGGTCTTGATGCCGAATATTTTCAAGAAGGTATCAACGTATCCTCGGCCAGAGGCCAGATCTGATTCAAGAGACTCCTTTTTATAGACCTCAACTACACCTTCACTATCTCGTACCCCTTCTTCCAGGCGATAAGGCAGGTCAAGTTCAAGGATAAAGAGCTTAAACTCAGCACCCAGCTGTAACAGGTCAGGAATAAAGCTAAAGATACTGGTTATGCGCAGATATGCCTCGGATGAGAGCCATAAGTCCTGCTCCGGTGTAATCGCCAGAGTACTGCTGGTTGCGTGCTGTTTATTGTCGATAATAACCGGCGGTAAAGAGCGATCTATTGTTGAGCTGATCGTTGCATCGACGCCTATTGTGGTCCCCACGGTACCGTATACCCGAAACGGAACCAGCTCATAAACGGAAATACTCATAATTCCAAGATCGACCCCCGCCAGATTGTGCAGCGCACTATCAAACATTTTGGTACTGGCCTTAACAGTAACGCTCGGCTTGAAATTCAGCCCCGCAGTGGCAACAACGCCATCATCATCACAGGTTGCGTCCATCGTGAAATCAAATAACACGGTATCTGACAGGCTAGGCACAAACCAGGCGCTGCCATTTTTAGCAATAGAGTCGGAAATTGCACCAACAATACCGTCTCCCGCCGCATTACCTGCCATGCCCCCCAGCTCATCTGCACCCGGCAGTGGTAGCCCAAAAGCACCTTCAGTATTGGCAATACCACAAACAATGGGGGTAAAAGAGAGGTCTGTTTTAAGCTTAGGGGCTACGCCTTCTGTCAATACAATACCACCACCGCCTAACTGGCTTACTGCATCGGCATGCTGCTGTTCGGCTTGCTCACGTATCCGCTGCTGATCTGCCAGACCACCAAAGGTGCCAAAACAGAGTGCACCAACACCTACAAAGGTATCTTCACAGGGGGTGTAACAGAGGCCGGCCTCATTCACCATGCCATCGGCACAATGCTTGGTCTGGATATTTTGCATATAGGAGTGTTTAACGATGGTTTCTGGCCAAAACTTCCATTGAGTACAAAACGCACCGCCCTCAGAATAGCCTTCCGGGCATTGCTGCCAGCACACACCGGCT
Organism: Oleiphilaceae bacterium; assembly: GCA_041636295.1. GTDB lineage: Bacteria > Pseudomonadota > Gammaproteobacteria > Pseudomonadales > Oleiphilaceae > Alkalimarinus. The sequence continues at coordinate 7,060 of JBFKTM010000051.1, read as the reverse complement.
ACGGCATCGTATCCCGACGGGCATTTTTCGTAACACAGTGCACCGGCCGCATCATAGCCGGTCGAGCAGGTATCAGGAATTGTGCCGATACCGCGATTGTAGCTCCACTCCACAAACGATGCGGCTACCTTGGTAAAGGTTGGATTAGTACCAGCCTTGAAGGAGTCTCCAATAGCATTGGCTACAGAAATAAACCGCTCGCCATCGGCTTCCCCCGTAATAACCTGCCCCATTACAGGAAACAGCGCGCCAATATCTGGATTCTCTTCAACCGTTATATTGTTAGTATTTGCCCAGACCTGGGCAGTGACAAACAGCAAGCAGGCACAAAGCCCCCTCAGAAAAGCGTTCCCTAACATTTTTATTACCCGTTTTTATAAGTATTTTGTCGGATTTTTAGTAATTACGACGGCTTAAAATTCGAATTGCTTTTATTTTTTCGAAATACAACCATTAATTTTCGAATTACAATTATGACTATACGTCAGAAACTTCTTTTTTCAATACATTTGTACACATTTTGTGTGGATTGAGTTTTTACGAAAAGCGAAGGGAGGGTTAATCAATGTCACTTCAACGCAGGCTTATATTCCATATCCTATTGATTTATTAGATTTAAGAATGTATTTCATATTTTTAGAGGTTTGCTGAATTTCAAAACAGGAGCGATTAGACCTTGTCATTTTCAGCTTACATCACGGTACTTCGAGGTAGCTGTTTAGTAAGTTTTCAAGCTGACCACTATCCTTCATTTGCTGAATACCTTCATCGATCAACCGTTTCAGTTGATCAGAAATGGAATGGTTACGCGTTATGAGAAGATGAAATGGGTCGGTCACATTACCGGGTAACTTTGAGTGGCCAAGCTGAGGATCTAGAGGAAAGTTCTCGCCTATTCGTACAAAACCCGAGAAAATTTCATACCGGGCAAGAAAGAAATCGCAACGTCCGCGGTGCGTCATTTGAATTATTTGTGGAAAGTCGTTGGCACTGGTATCAATCAGCTCATTGGTAACACCAAACCCGGCATAGTTATAACCTAACAGCCCACACCCTTTGTAGTTATACAGATCGGTAAATCGATCGATCTTCAAACCGTTGGGAAAGTGCCGCTTAGAGTAGTAATAATGTGGCGTAACCTCGTAATAGGGCACAGAGAGGTAATAGAGAAGATCACGTGTTTTACTAAAAGATGAGCTTAATCCAATTTGGTACCTAACGCCCTTGCTCACTTCAAAAAGACAACGTTTCCAGGGGATCATGGAAAACTCCAATTCAAATCCCTTTGGCTCCAATATCTCCTTCAAAACATCAACATCATAGCCCACAATTTCCGACGTTTTTTCTCCACCTTTGCGCTGAAAATAATGAAACGGAGGCCACCCGGCTAGATCACCACAGATACTGATAAGCGGCTTTTCACTCTGAGCGTATACGGGGTTGAGATTACTCAACAATAGAGCAGACATTAATAGCCTCATCAGGGGCCAACTGACGAGATATTTAGCACGGCTTAACGCTGCCCGAAAATAGATCATACACCAACACTCAAGGACTTAGGGTGAGAGCGCCGTGCCGCCAGGAAGATATTTCTTATAGATAAGCTCTGCCTCACCGCTGCCCTGTAACTCGGTTAATGCCGTATTGATCTTTTCTAATAGTTCCTGTCCTCTAGGCGATTTTTTTGACACCCATAAATAGAACTTGGTTGGCTCTATACCGGGTACCGTGTTATGAGTTAAGCCTTCCGGTATCTGGTATTGATTGATCGCTGCCGCTCCAAAGATCGGTTCTATGATGCTTAAAAATATATCACAGCGCCCCAACATGACTTTTGAAAATGTCGCTGGCGCATTCTGCGTTCCAGTATCGATTTCTTTTTTGACACCTGCACGGTGGTACATCTCATAGTTATAACCCCCAATACCACAGAGCTTATATTTGTTGAGGTCGCTGGCTTGCTCAAGAACAATCCCGTCCGAAAACTTACTGGCTGAGTAGAAGATACCTGCCGTCGTTGCATAAATAGGGATGCTCCGATGGTATACAGCCAAACGTTCATCATTGGAGCCTGCATTGCTCAGCATCTCATAGGTCTCACCTGTGGTAACCTCATTCAGGCAACGCTTCCAGGGAAGTAAGCGAACGCTGTATTCCAGCTTTGCCAGCTCGAACATACGCTCCATCAAATCCTTGGTTGCACCTTCCAGCACCTCCTTGTTTGGCAATCCCCCGACCCGTTGATAGTAAATATAAGGGGGCCACTCAGCCCCGTCATCACAAACCTGAACAGGTTTAGCCGTAACCTTAAACGCAAGCATACACAGTGCGATTAACAGGCTCATTAGCAACTTCTGGTGAATAGCATTGCACATCATGGCAGCCCACCTTAAGAGAGGTATTTGAGTTATCAATTCAACCAATACTGAGCTAAACATAGTAAATATTGATCATTATTCAACCAATCAATTAAAGACCCTGTTTCGACTCTGCGCGACTAATCCCTTAAAACCTGTTGAGTAATTGTACAGATGGAACTTCAAGTACAGTTTGTGGCCTCTAAGTATTACAAAGACTCTTCAGGCCCGATTACCATGAGAAACTGCCTATTGATCGCAAGCATTTACGCAGTTATGGCAATAGAACCTCTCACCTTCGCGAATACTGACTACAATAAGCATTATGAAAATGAGATAGCAGTTAAGCCCGCTACTGGAGGATTAACAATGATTGGGGAACCTGTTGGCATCAATTACCCTGACTCTCTATCGGCAAAACTGCAGACGGCTCTTCGGCAAAAAGGGATCGACTACAGAGCGAGAACCGAACATTTACAGGCGGATGGCTCCCCCCTCTATACCAATCGCCTCATTCTGGAAAACTCGCCCTACCTCATTCAACACGCACACAATCCTGTCGACTGGTATAGCTGGGGTGAAGAAGCCTTTTTAACCGCCAATCAGCAGGATAAACCGATTTTCCTTTCTATCGGTTACTCCACCTGCCACTGGTGCCATGTAATGGAGCGCGAAAGTTTTGATAACCCGCGCATTGCTGCGATTCTTAATGAACATTTCATCGCCATCAAAGTAGACCGGGAACAACATCCCGACATCGACAACACCTATATGACGGGAGTGATGTTATTGACTGGCGGAGGGGGCTGGCCTCTTTCCAGCTTTATTACCCCCCAAGGTAACACCTTCTATGGCGGTACCTACTATAAACCTGAAGACTTTGCCAATCTACTGACCAGTATTGCCAATGCCTGGCAGACCAATAGAAAAATTATTGAAGAGCAGTCTCAACAAATCGCCAACGCAGTACAACAGGCCATGTCAGACAGCAAAGCAGCCACCGAAGTAGGAGAAGATAACCTTGAAGCGACATGGCAGCAACTGATTAGTCAGGCAGATACCATTCACGGAGGGTTTGGTGCATCCCCCAAATTTCCTAATGAAACTTCAATTCTGTTTTTGCTAGAGCGGGCACGGTTACACCAAGACGAACAGGCACTTGCATTAGCGGTTAAAGCGCTCGATGGCATGGCACAAGGGGGGATCTATGATCAGGTAGGGGGTGGTTTTCACCGATATGCTACCGATGAGCAGTGGCTTATCCCTCACTTTGAGAAAATGCTTTATAACCAGGCAATGTTATCCAGAGCGTATATTCAGGCGTATCAACTTACCCAGCACACCCGCTATCGCCGCATAGTAGAACAAACACTGGATTATGTTTTAAGAGAGATGACCGCACCGACGAACGGTTTCTACTCCGCGACTGACGCTGATAGTGAAGGCCATGAAGGGCGCTTCTTCGTTTGGACATTTGATGAGCTCAACGCAGCACTTACGGAAGAAGAAAGCCGTCTTGCTGTGGCGCTGTTCGGTGTAACAGACCAGGGTAACTTCGAAGGGCGGAGTATTCTGTATCTACCTGCCACAATTGAAGAGTACGCACAAACTCACTCTCTTGATCTAACGCCTCTTTATTCACACGTAGATCGTATACGGGAGAAGTTACGTGTTACGCGCAACCAACGCCCCCCCCCCTTGCGCGACGACAAAATAATTTTAGCCTGGAACGGAATGATGATCACCGCGTTCGCTGAAGCCGGTTACGCACTGGGTCGAGCGGACTATACCTTAGCGGCTGAAAATGCGGCGGAGTTTCTCTGGCACGCCAATCACAACAGGGAGCAGCAACTCTATCGTATTAACCTGTCAGGCAAACCTTCAATACCGGCCATGCAAGAGGATTACGCCTGCTATGCCGAAGCCCTCATTAAACTTTACGATGTTACGCAGGGCCCTAAATGGCTGGAGCGCGCGAGGTTACTCACCGATACGATGATAGAGCGGTTTTGGGATCAAGAGACCGGTGGCTTTTATATGAGTGAACCCACAACGCTTCCCATAATGTCGCGCCCTAAGGAATCAACAGACAACGCTACACCTTCCGGTAATTCGGTGGCGCTACGGGTACTTGCGCAACTGAACAATCGCGTAGAAAGCCATCAGTTTCGCCAGATAGGCAATGAGTTAATTCGAGCCTTTTCATCAGAAATCAGCCGCATCCCACAGGCGTTTACCTACATGATGCTAGGCATCAGCGAACTGAAAAATCAGGAGACCAGCCCCATACAGCATGCTGGAAATGGTCATATCCGTATTGAGCTGATAAAGCGGTCACCTGTGCATTTTGATTTTGATATTTCTATAGACGATGGTTGGCATATCAATGCTCATAAACCATTGCAGGACTTTCTTATCCCTACCTCCATTACGCTATCCGCACCTTCAGAGGCAGTTGCAGTAGTCTACCCACAAGAAGCGTTAAAACAGCAGTCATTTCAACAAAAACAGCTGGCTTTGTATGAAGGTCAGCAGACGATAACCGTCGAACTGGCACAGTCCCCCCTTCGCCCAGAGCCGCATTGGCATGGATTTAAAGTGGAACTACAAGCCTGTAGTTCGAATAGCTGTCTGGCGCCTGAAAAACGACTATTCAATGTACGATAAAGCAATACGTACAAACCACTACCCACAAAAGGCGATTGAGAATCTACATCCAACAGGCTAGGATTCACCGCTGTATATTATTTAATCACCACTATGGGCAGACGATAATTGACATGATCGACGCGTCGATTCTACAACTCCCCCAGCAGAGCAATCATCATGACCACCCGTTTCACCAACTTATTGTTGGCGTGAGTGGCTCGGCAGAATTTGAAGTTGAAGGCCAGGGAAACCGAGTCAATGCCTGGCGTGCCTGTGTGGTGCCCTCGTCATACAACCATTATTACTGTGGCGTTGAGCAGAATCTGGTGTTTGTACTCAACCTGCCAACCGGTGACAACAGCTTTATCTCGCAGGATGTTGTTGAGGCGCTGTTTAGTCAGGCAGGCTATCTAGTGCTAGACCCAGGTTTAAAGCAACTTATTCAGTATGGCGCTAAAGAGATTGAAAACTACCCGGAAAACACACTGCTGGCCCAACATATTGCCGCCAGCTTTCTGCACAGCGTCTATCACCGACTGAACAAGCCGATAGAGAGGGAGAGGGAGAGCAAACGGCTGCTGGATCTATCGCGTATTGATGAATTTATCGAACGCCAGCTTGGCTCCCGCATTAGCATCCACCAGCTTGCGCAGTTAGTTCATCTAAGCCCTAGCCACTTTCAGCGGATTTTCAGAGAAAGTCATAACACCTCTCCTCATCAATATGTGCTTCAAAAGCGTCTCAGCAAGGCACAACAGCTATTACAAGACAGCTCTAATACCTTGTGCCAAATTGCTCAACAGTGTGGATTTTCTAGCCAGGCAGCCATGAGTAACAGCTTCCGTAAATGCCTGAACATTACACCGAAGCAGTTCCGGCGCCAATAGATACCCGACAAAAAGCTACTGTTTACGCAACGAATGAAGCGCGTTTTAATCGTTTTTTATAAAAACATCATCGTTTTTTGTAATACAACGTTAGTGACTAGCGCTACATTAAAAAGGTCTAACTCAAATAAAAATACTGTAAGCGACGAGATAACCTTGGGCTAAACGCGACCAAATCACCCGCGTTAATGTTGAGTTAGGTTAATCTTTTAATTGGAGCGACCCATGTTTAACGCGACCGATGCACTGAAACCCGCATTCAACCAGCAATCTTCAGCCGAACTTAAAAAGCACATTTCCCCCAATTACGACGTTGATGAAAATAGCTATCTAACGCAACTTCTCAACGTAGTGAAACCCGACGAAGCAACACATTCGGCCATTACCCGACATGCCACTACACTGATTGAAGAGGTGCGGGCATTAGACGGCTCGATCCACATGATCGATTCACTGTTGCTGGAATATAGCCTGGATACTCAAGAAGGCATCCTGCTCATGTGCCTTGCCGAAGCCCTGATGAGAATTCCCGATGCGGATACGGCTGAAGCGCTGATCTGTGACAGACTCGGCATTGCTGACTGGAAAAAACACCTGAAAAAAAGCGATTCGGTACTGGTTAACGCTGCCACCTGGGGGCTAATGCTCACCGGCAAGATTGTCATTCTTGATAAAAAAGTAGATGGTACGCCGAGCCATATCATCAACAGACTGGTCAAGCGTTTGGGTGAATCGGTCATTCGGAAAGCCATGCATCAGGCGATGGCGATCATGGGTAAGCATTTTGTACTGGGAAGAAATATCAATGAAGCCCTGAAAAATGCACGAAAAAACATGAGTAATGGCTATACCTACTCGTTCGATATGCTGGGTGAAGCCGCGCTAACCCGCAGCGATGCCGACAAGTACCTGAAAGACTACCTGACAGCCATTGACCACGTCGGCAAGCACAATAGCGATATCCAAAGTGATGAGCAAAACACCACAGTAGTGCTCCCCTCTGTTTCCATTAAATTGTCTGCCCTGCATCCTCGCTATGAGATCGGGCAAAAGCACCGCGTCATGAGCGAGCTGTATGAGTCGGTATTAACGCTGTTAAGTGCCGCACGAAAACGCAATGTAGGCATCACCATTGATGCTGAAGAGATGGATCGACTGGAACTCTCG
>JBFKTM010000050.1:0-10420 GCA_041636295.1 Oleiphilaceae bacterium | reverse complement strand
GTGCTGAGCCTGAGTGGTTCGATACCGCTCTATGTCAGTGACAATCCGTCGATGTCATTCGTCGATGCCTATTTCGAATCACTATCTGGCTTAACCACTACCGGTGCGACGGTCATTACCGGCATCGATGATCTGCCACGATCGATTCTGTGGTATCGCCAACAGCTACAGTGGTTGGGCGGCATGGGTATTATCGTGCTGGCCGTGGCCATCTTGCCCATGCTCGGTATCGGGGGGATGCAGCTCTATCGGGCAGAAACGCCGGGGCCGGTAAAGGATAACAAACTCACCCCGCGAATCACCGAAACCGCCAAGGCACTCTGGTATATCTATCTTGGGCTCACCACCGCCTGTGCGGTGAGTTACTGGCTCGCCGGCATGACGGTTTTTGATGCCATTTCCCACAGCTTTGCCACCATTGCCATTGGCGGCTTTTCAACCCATGACGACAGTATTGGCTTTTTTGACAGCACCGCTATCGAACTCATTGCCGTGGTCTTTATGTTCTTGTCCGGCATTAACTACGCCTTGCACTTTTTTTCATGGCGACAACGCTCGGTCTTCGTCTATCTCAAAGACCCTGAGTTTCAGTTCTACGCCTTTGTCGTGGGGGGGGTCAGTCTCATCACTATCTCGGTGTTGTTAGCCACCGACACCTACGAACCCAGTGAAGCTATTATCAGCGGACTGTTTGAAGTGGTCTCCATTGCGACCACTACCGGCTTCGCCACCGCCGATTTTGCCCACTGGCCGCTGGTTCTGCCCTTTCTGCTGTTTGTTATTGCCTTTATTGGCGGTTGTGCCGGATCAACCGGCGGTGGCATGAAAGTAATTCGCGTACTACTGATCTATAAACAGGGTATGCGTGAAGTTAAACGCCTTATTCACCCCAATGCCATTATCCCGGTAAAACTGGGGCGAAAGCCGGTGCCGGATCGGGTCATTGAAGCCGTATGGGGTTTCTTCTCAGTTTACATGTTTATGTTTGTATTTATGCTGATGATTCTACTGGCCACTGGTCTTGATCAGGTTACCGCCTGGTCAGCAGTGGGTGCCTGCATCAATAATCTTGGCCCCGGTTTAGGAGAGGTGGCCTATCATTATGGTGACCTGAACAGTACTGCGAAGTGGGTGCTCTGCTTTGCCATGCTACTGGGGCGTCTTGAAGTGTTTACCTTGCTGCTTCTGTTTACCCCAGCTTTCTGGCGGCATTGAGCCCGCCCTGACTATTGCGTAGACGACGTTGCTAGCTCCTGCGGTGGAACCGCAGGATGAGGGCGGTGAGCTCTATCTCCTATCAAATACGGTGGTGCTACTTCTTGCCGCCCGTAAACTTTTTGATGTCACCCAGCAGGCGTTCAGCGAAGTGGCTGATCTCATCTTTGGCTTTTTGTACCGTTGATGACTCTTTGTCACTCGCCTCTTTAGCGGAAGCATCCGTTTGTTGCTGATAGATCGGCAACGAAGCCAGCATCGCTTTTCGGGCATCAGAGTCAGAGGCCAGACCATACCATTCGGACACTTTATCCACCGCCATTTTGAAGGCTTTTTCCACACCATGAACATCAATGGAAATGGTAGTACGCCGTATTTCGTCTTCCCACGGAATATTAATACGAAGCTCAAAGACTTCCGTCGGGCTGCGGCCCTTGCGTTTCACCGTAATACGCCGCACACCGCGAATGCGGCCATCAGAGCGCATATGATACTCCTTGGTATACGCTTGGGCCGTGTAATATGCCTTTTGCCGCTGCGCTAACTTTTCATCAATAACTTTGGCTTTGGCATAAGCTGCTTTTCGGCTGCGCTTAATTCGCACATACTCTTGGTACTCCGTTCCCCCCCAAGCTCTAAAGACTCGGAAATAGGGCAGGTCACCATATTTATGATCATAAATCGCCATAACGAACCACATCACACGCTAATAGGGCCAGTCGGGTAGAAAGCCATGAACACTTTCGATGCTATTAGTTTAGTTTATTTTTCGAGACTACCAAACTCGACCTTTATCATAGAAGTGAACCTCCCCCGGACGACGACGCTTAAAGCGTTTGTACTCCCACTGATACTGCTCGGGAATATCCCGCACACAGGACTCAACACTGCGGTTGAGTGCGCTGATTGAGGTAACCAGATCGGCATCATTAATCTGCTCATCGGCTTTTTTAATAACGATCTTAAATCCGTCACCATTCGGTAGCCGTTTGGCATAGGTACAGAGCACCGTGGCACCGGTTTTTTCCACCAGCTTTGATACCAGCTTCATGGTATTTGCCTCGGTTCCAAAAAAAGGTGCAAACTCCCCCCCACTAAACGGCGGCTCCTGATCTGGCAGAATACCCACCACGCCGCCAGAGCGAAGCAGTTTAAACAGATGCAATACCCCCCGTTTATCGGTTGGCACCAGCTCCGATCCAACCCGACCTCGAACCGCCGACATATAGGTTTCAAGAGCTTTAATTTTAGGGGGACGGTATAACGCCGCCATATTGAACATGGAGGAAAAGTAGAGGCCGGCCAGCTCCCAGTTACCCAGATGGGGTGCCAACAGTAAAATACCTTCGTTACGGGCAATGGCCTCATCAATGAGGGCTTTGCCTTCCACCTCTCGAATCATGCCGAGACATCTCTCTACCGGCCACTCCCACGCCATCCCTACTTCCATAAAGGTCTTACCGGTCTCCTGCAGGCTCGCCTTCACCAGTTGATGGCGAGCGCTATCAGAGAGTTCCGGATAACAGAGTTTCAAATTAATATCGCTGATACGGACCGGCTCCAGCTTCAATCGCCAGACCAGATAACCTAACAACGCACCGACTCGTTGCGCCGTTCGCAACCGCATGCGTGCCATTAATTTAACGGCAAGAATAACTAAACGCGCTCTGTTCAAAGCGTTCCTCTATCTCAATAATCAGTTAGAATGTGGCGTCAGTGTAGTGTAACCAATGACTTAAAAACAGTCTTGAGTGTAGTGCTCTAAATAAACCGGTTCACTCAAAACCAGGCATTTGCCTGAATGTGCAGATTATATAAGGGGAGTCCACATGGAATACAATATCTATCTATCCGGTGAAATTCACACCGATTGGCGGGAACAGATAGAAAACGGCATTAAAGAGCTCGGTCTCGACGTCAACATCTTCAGCCCGGTTACACACCATGAGTCGAGCGATGAAGTCGGTGTGAAGATTCTCGGTGAAGAAGAGAAGCCTTTCTGGAAAGATCATAAAGCCGCCAAAATTAACGCCCTCCGTACCAACACATTGATTCAACGCTCTGACATCGTCGTCGTTCGCTTTGGCGACCAATACAAACAATGGAACGCAGCCTTTGATGCCGGTATTGCCATCGGCCTTGGCATTCCGCTGATTGTTATGCATGCGCCCGAGCTGACCCATCCGTTAAAAGAGATTGACGGCGCAGCGCTTGCCGTTACCGAAACACCGCAACAAGTGGTCGAGATTCTGAAATATATCAGCCAGTAATCGAAAGCCTAATCAACAGCTCATCAAAAAAGTGCCGACAACTCCGCATTTTGTCACCGTTGTTGGCCGAATTCCCGTACTATCCGGTACGAAGGGTGTGCACAAAAAGCACCCAGCACGTTATAATGGCCGGTTTTCATCATTAAGCTCTTAATATCGAGTCTAATGAGAGTGTCTTAAAGACGGTGCCTTACGCTTTTTTGAAGGCCATTAGAATTCTTAAAATAACCGAACTGGTGATATTTTCGTGACTAGTCAAACCAAACCCGATGTAAGTACTTTTCAGGGCCTGATTATCGCTCTCCAACAATACTGGGCAGAGCAGGGTTGTGTTGTTCTTCAACCACTGGATATGGAAGTCGGTGCCGGCACCTTCCATCCAGCCACTTTCTTACGTGCGATCGGCCCAGAGACCTGGAACGCGGCCTATGTTCAACCTAGCCGTCGTCCTACCGATGGTCGCTATGGTGAGAACCCGAACCGACTACAACACTATTACCAGTTCCAGGTAGTGCTCAAGCCCTCTCCCGACAATATTCAGGAGCTCTATCTCAACTCTCTGAAAGTGTTGGGGATTGATCCGGCGGTGCACGATATTCGATTTGTGGAAGACAACTGGGAATCCCCAACACTGGGTGCCTGGGGTCTGGGTTGGGAGATCTGGTTAAACGGCATGGAAGTCACTCAGTTTACTTACTTCCAGCAAGTAGGCGGCATTGAGTGTTACCCGGTGACCGGTGAGATTACCTACGGTCTGGAACGTATTGCCATGTACCTGCAAGGGGTTGATAGCGTCTACGACCTGGTATGGGCCAAAGGTCCGGAAGGTGTTGTAACCTACGGTGATGTGTTCCATCAAAACGAAGTTGAAATGTCTACCTACAACTTTGAGCAGGCCGATGTCGAATCACTGTTTGCCAACTTTGATGTGTACGAACGCGAGAGCCAGCGCCTGATTGGTGAAGGTCTGCCGCTGCCAGCCTACGAGCTGGTATTGAAAGCATCTCATACCTTTAACATGCTGGATGCCCGCCACGCTATCTCGGTAACGGAAAGGCAACGCTTTATCCTTCGTGTACGAAGCCTGGCACGTGCGGTTGCACAGGCATATTTTGATCGACGTAAAGAGCTGGGCTTCCCTCTAGCTCCAGAAGCACTAAGAAACGAAGTATTAGCCAACCTGGAAGAAGGGGAGAACAACTAATGGCTGCACAAGATTTTCTGGTCGAGATCGGTACCGAAGAGTTACCGCCGAAAGCACTGAAAAAATTATCCCAGGCCTTTGCCCAGGGGATTGAGCAGGGACTCACCGAATCCAATCTGACCTTCGGTTCGGTTGAACTATTTGCCGCACCGCGCCGATTGGCGGTACGCATCCACCAGCTCAGCGATACCCAGCCCGACATCAATATCGAAAAGCGTGGTCCGGCCGCCAAAGCCGCCTACGACGCCGATGGCAATCCGACTAAAGCGCTGGAAGGCTTTGCCCGCTCCTGTGGTGCCTCCGTTGATCAGTTGGAGACCATGGAGACCGATAAAGGTGCCTGGTTAGTCTACCGCTCGGTACAGCCGGGTCAGAATACCACCGAACTGCTGCCTGCTATCGTTAACAAGTCACTGGCACAGCTGCCTATTCCCAAGAGAATGCGCTGGGGTGCACGACGCATTGAGTTCGTCCGCCCGGTTCACTGGGTGATCATGCTCTTCGGTTCGTCCGTGGTTGAGTGTGAGTTGCTAGGTCACCAAGCTGGCAACCAAACCCGCGGCCACCGCTTCCATTGCAATGATGTACTGACTATAAATTCGCCAGCAGAGTACGAACAGACCCTGCTTGAAAAGGGTTACGTCATTGCCAGTTTTGAAGATCGTCGTGAAAAAGTGCGAGCCGGGGTAATGGCTATTGCGGAAACCGTTGGTGGAAATGCCGTTATTGATGAAGCCTTGCTGGACGAAGTCACTGCACTGAATGAGTGGCCCGTGCCCCTTATCGGACGCTTTGAAGAGCGCTTTCTTGAGGTTCCGGCAGAGGCCTTGATCTCTTCCATGAAAGAACACCAGAAGTACTTTCATGTAATTGATTCAGAAGGAAAAATGCTGCCAAATTTCATCACTTTGAGCAACATTGAGAGTAAAGATCCGGCTCAGGTTGTCGCCGGTAACGAACGGGTGATTCGACCCCGTCTCTCCGATGCCGCGTTCTTTTTTGAGACCGATAAAAAACAGACGCTGGAAGCCCGCATCGAAAAACTCAAGCCCATCGTATTCCAGGCTCAGCTTGGTACTATTTACGACAAGGTACAGCGCGTATCGGGTTTGGCCGGTAAAATCGCCCATGCGATCGGCGGAGATGCACAGCTGGCAAAACGGGCCGGCCTGCTGACCAAATCTGACCTGGTATCAGAAATGGTGCTCGAATTCCCGGAACTTCAGGGAATTATGGGCATGTACTATGCGCACCACGATGGCGAAGCCGAAGAGGTTGCCACCGCGCTAAATGAGCAATATATGCCTCGCTTCGCCGGTGACGAACTGCCCACCAGCAAGACCGGTTGTGCCGTAGCCATCGCCGACAAGCTGGACTCACTGGTGGGTATTTTTGGTATCAATCAACCACCAACGGGCACCAAAGATCCGTTCGCACTGCGACGCGCATCACTGGGTATTTTGCGTATTATCGTCGAAAAGCAGCTGAATCTTGATCTTGCTGAGTGTATTGAGTGGGCCATTGAACAACATCAGACGCTGCCTGCCGCCAACCTGAAAGATTCCGTAGTTGACTACATGCTGGAGCGATTCCGTTCCTGGTATGACGAAGAGGGTATTCCTGCCGAGGTCTTCCTGGCAGTACATGCCCGTCGTCCTACCAAACCACTGGATTTTGACCAGCGTATCAAAGCGGTTGATCAGTTCCGTCAACTACCGGAAGCCGAAGCACTGGCTGCTGCCAACAAGCGCGTATCCAATATTCTCAGTAAGGTTCATGCCAATGACCTCGCCGTTAGCCTCAACAGTGAGTTGTTAACCTTGGATGCCGAAAAACAGCTAGCCTCGGCAATCAGCGAGCAAACCCAGACGGTAACCCCATTATTTGACGCGGGCAACTACAGTGAAGCATTAAAATCACTGGCGACAATGCGCGCTAGCATCGACCGATTTTTCGATGATGTAATGGTAATGGCCGATGACGAAGCGGTTAAAAATAACCGTTTAGCACTGCTCAACCAACTGAGAGCGCTGTTCTTGAAGGCTGCCGATATCTCCCTGCTGTCTTCATAACAAGGGTCAAGCGGCGTCGTGGGTCAGCATCTAACGACGCCGTTCCGTCAGTTTTAGTAGCCTGTTAACAGGTGGTTCCAAGGTTATGACAGAGAAAAAAAACACCCCAACTCCAGACCTTTACGTACGCAGTGCACTATTCTATCTGGTACTGTTTGCGTTTACCTTGCTGCACACCTCTCTGGCGATGATTTACGGCCCGGCGTTGCCTTACCGCAAGCGTTTTCATTACGTGATCGGTAACTACACGCGGTTTGTCACTCATTGGCTGCGAATCTGCTGTGGTGTTGATTACCAAGTGATAGGTAAGGAGAACATTCCAGACGACGCTTGTGTTATCTACAGTAAGCATCAGAGTACCTGGGAGACTTTTTTTCTGCAGACACTGTTTGCACCACAGGTACAGGTCATTAAAAAAGAGTTGTTGTCCATTCCCTTTTTTGGCTGGGCCTTCACCATGCTGGCCCCTATCGCCATTGATCGCGCCAATCGCAAAGAGGCGATGGAGCAGGTGATCTCCCAGGGCAGCGAACGACTCAACAATAACATTTGGGTACTGGTATTCCCCGAAGGTACCCGGGTCGACCCCGGTCAACGCAAACCCTTCACCAAAGGGGCCGCCAGACTGGCTGTGGGCACCAACAAGCCGATTTTACCGATTGCCCACAATTCCGGTGAGCATTGGCCAAACGGTCGCTTTCTGAAGTATCCTGGGACGATTAAGGTCATTATCGGTGAACCGATACAGTCGAGAGGAAAGTCCGTAGACGAGCTCAACCAGTTGGGAGAGCGGTGGATAAACGATACCGTTAACAACATCAGTGCCATCAAAGCCGATGAGGCGCTGGCAGGTTGTGAACTGAACTCCTAATACCAGACCAATCTATACACCATAAAAAGCCGCACTACTGAAATAACGGGTGCGGCTTTTTTAGTTCGAGCCGTCAATTAGTGTACTTCTACATCAGCCCGTTTCGCTCCCCATCCCCCCCGGTTTAGTCTTCTTCATTCTTAGCATGACCAAACCCAATCACGAATTGATTTAAGCATCCGGTGGTGCTTTTCCCCGCGTCCACTACACTAGTATTCACTTGGTATCTCATCCTACTATCATCAGGAGGTGTGTATGCTATTCCTTATTCATTGGGAGCTGAACGAGGCTGTTTCGCCACAACAGCGCATCGAGGCAATGAACCGACTGATTTCTACCGAACTCTATCCGCCACAAAACCTGACAGTGCTACGTTTCGATATTACTCCATCAGATTGGGGCATCAGTTTGCTCGAAGCCAACTCCACCGCAGCGGTCATGAGCTATCTAGGTGCCTGGCGGGTAGCCTGTCCGGGGATATTTAAAAGCACGAAAGTTTCACCCGCCATGCCGGTACAAGAGTCGATTGCTGAGATATCCCCGATCATCGAAAAGCTAATATAGGGGGCCTCGGCAATTAGGGTAGTCGTAAATCTGAGTCATCATGATGGAGGTACTTATTGCTTATCTCTTTTTCTATTATATGAAAAAAATCAAGCCTAATTGGCTAACGTCTGGTCTCACACTCCTGTTGATAACAACAGGGATAGTGGCTGCGTTATCAACGCCACTACTGGCAAACCAGCCCCTTGTCTTAGCCTATCAGGATAGTGATAACTTCCCGTATCAAATTGGCAATGGGGATCTCATCGATTTGCAAAATCCCGGTGTTGCGGTTGAACAAATGTTAGCGGTAGGAGAGAAGTTGGGGTTGGAGATTCAGTTACAGCGAACCCCCTGGAAGCGCGGCCTTATTCTACTCAAACAGGGGCATATCGACGGCCTGTTTAATGCCAGCTTTAAAAAACAGCGACAGCAATATGGCCGTTACCCCACACGAAATGGCGCACTCGATTTTAGCCGACGTAGTTATAGCAACTCCTACTCTCTATTCAAGAGCAAACAGGGCCAGATTCAGTGGGACGGTAAGCGTTTTAACGATACCCGTTTCACGGTCTTCGTTCCCCTCGGCTTTTCTATTGCCGACAACCTGCGACGTAATGGTTTAACGGTCAGCGAAACCTCCCAGGTATTTCTCCATTTAACCCTGGTGTCGCTAAACCGTATCGACGCAGTTGCCCTGTTGACGCCCTCTGGAGAAGCCTATCTCCGTAACCATCCAGAACAGTTGGAAAATGTCACGAAAATTGAGCCGCCACTAGTTAGCAAAGATTACTATCTCATGCTCTCCCATCAGCTGGTAGAAGCTAATCCTACACTGGCTGAGCAGATCTGGAATACCGTAGGCGAGATCCGGGACTCACCGGCATTTGCTGCCTGGCACCTGAAATACCAGGCCGAATAAAATACTAGGCAGAGTAGGGACTCAAATAGCCCCATCAACCTGCCTACCAGCGTCCTACAACTTAAGTCCTAGCGTCCCATTCTTTGCTAGGCGTGATGGATAAATAACGATACTATGCGGTGTCCGTGCCGCTATACGGCCAAAATTATTTACTCTGGGAAGCCCACTCAATGGCTAAAAAACACAAAAACAGGCCATTATGGCATCCTGCGTTAATACCCTCCTGGTTGGCTGCTGCGTTACTGTTCTGCCTCTCACTTCTGCCAATGAGCTGGAAACAGTCGCTAGGAGAAAAGCTAGGACGACTACTCAGCAAAAAACTGAAGAGCCGACACAAAGTCGTTAAAAAAAATATTGCGAATTGCTTTCCTGAACTGAGTGAAGCACAACAGTCAAAACTGGTAGACGATACCTTTATTGCCTGTACGACCGGTTTTCTTGAAACCACTCATGCCTGGTGGCGCGATGTAACGCCCTATGTTGATAACCTCATTATTACCGGGAAAGAACATCTTGAAGCGGCCCAACAGCGCGACAAGGGAATCCTGTTATTGGGTGGCCACTTCAGTATCTTCGATCTGGCGCTGCCGTTGTTTGCCTCTCAGCTTCGTAAACCTGGCTATATGTATCGACCCAACGACAATCCGGTAATTGACCATATCATCGAGCGCGGGCGACGCCGACACTATGGTATTCAAGGCTTTGATAAACGCCGCTTAAAAGACATGATTCAGTTTCTAAAGGAGGGTGGTGAAGTCTGGTATGCCGCCGATCAGGACTTTGGTCGAAAGTGCGAAGTGTTTGTTCCCTTTTTCGGTATCAATACCGGCTGCATCACGGCACCGAGCTGGATTGCACGGGAGTCAGGGGCCTTGGTCATACAGGTCAGCCAGTTCCGCCATGCCAATGGTCAATATGAGATTAGCTTCTCACCTATTCTGGAGAACTTTGGCCAAGATCCTGAACAAGATGCAAAAGACTGGAATGCTCATCTTGAGGCTGCCATTCGACGACACCCTGATCAATATCTCTGGCTGCATAAACGATTCAAAACCCGAAAGCCCGGAGATCAACCCTTCTATTGATTGCGGTGACATCACGATAGATGATCTGTCAGTCCCGTTTGTCATAGTAAACATGATAAACGGGGTCTTCCTCCTCTATGATAAATACGTATCTTTTCCAACATCTTCATGGCACTCTCGTATTGCTGTTTATTAACTTACTCAGTGGCGAACCATAAAGCTAAAATCCATGCCCGGCAATACTGGTCAGGAAAATAGTTGGTAAACTATTCGGGATGACATTCATCGGCACCGGAGG
>JBFKTM010000049.1:0-10531 GCA_041636295.1 Oleiphilaceae bacterium | reverse complement strand
CAATAATGCGGCGGGTCAGCCCTATGCTGAATTGAATGGGGTGGCCGAGTCTGTTATGCAGTCGTTAGGGGCCAACACACTGAGTGTAAGTATCTCGGACGAAGAAGAGTATGTGTTAGCCTTTGCTGTTCTTTCCTAAGTTCTCTCCTAATCCATAAATGATTCGCTATTAACGGTAAATCTGCGCATTTCACTCTGCCAGTCATTGTGTTCAGACCAGCGCAGCACCTGTTCGATAGCGTTAGTCAGATTTTCATAACAGGTTGGTAGATTGTCCGTTTTGCGTTTTAGAGCCGTTTCCATTTTCTCTGCGGCATCTCGTAGCTCAGGTACACCACAGTAGCGACTAGCCCCATGTAGCTTATGTACACGTTCAAGTAGTGCGTTCATATCATTGTCTTCAAAATGCGACTGTATCGCCTCAATATCGGAAACCAGGTGCTCCAGTAGCATACTGAACAACTCTTCGGCCAAGTCATTTTTACCGGCCGCCAGTTTTATGCTGGCTCCAATATCGACGCAAGGTGCACTCTTAATGCGGGTGGATGGTTTAATTGGTATGTTACCATCTTCCCTCCTCACCTGAGTGGGCTGCGCAGAAGCTTTGTATCCGGTACGGTGAAAAATAACCTCCTGAAGCTGCTTCTCACTAATGGGTTTTGTTAAATAGTCATCAAATCCCTTGTTCAGCAATGATTTTTTCTCCTCAGCCAGGGCATGTGCTGTGAGCGCTATAATGGGGATTCGTTGGCCATTTCTCTCAGAGGAGCGAATCTTCTCGGTTGTTTCAATGCCATCCATGCCGGGCATCTGAAGATCCATAAATATTAAATCAAACTTTTGTAGCTTCCACTTGGTTAATGCCTCAAAGCCGCTGGATGCAGTCTCCACGTTAACACCTAGCCCCTTGATAAGAACCTCTACCAGCTTAAGGTTAGCATCGTTGTCATCGACAGCGAGTATGGTGGGGCATGGCCCCTGGCTTGGTGCCTGTTCGGACTCGTTGTGAAGCAGAGGACGTTCTAACTCGGTGGACTCGTAAGTGGGGTAGTGGTCGTTCGGATCCTGTTCAATTGTTTCGCCATTGATCAGTTTGGATAGCGTGCTATAGAGCCGTCTATAAATGACCGGTTTAGTTAGGTGGGCGCTGACCATATCGAGTATGGGCTGGTGATGGTGATCCAGCGTTGGCGTTAACAGCAACGTACGGCAGCCCCGGTTGTATTCCAGTTCACTAAGTAGTTGCTTGTATTGGTTGGAGGCCATCAGGTGTCGATTAAGGCCAATGATGGCCGCGGCATAACCTTGTCGTTGTTCCTGGGCTTCAATAACGTTCTTGATTAACGCGACGGGTGAGTCAACCTGTTTAACCTGCACCCCAAGACTGGTGAGCATATGCTGTACGGCCAGCCCGGTAGTAACTTGGTTTTCCATGTAGATAACCCGTTCGCCGGAGAGCGCTTCCATTTTGGGGGCCGGTTGTGCGTTAACCGCCACCTCGCTAGGAAGCGTAAACCAGAATGTTGACCCCTTGCCCAGTTCGCTATCGAGGCCAATTTCCCCTCCCATCTCTTCAATCAAACGCTTCGAAATAACCAGACCCAAGCCGGTGCCGCCGTACTGTCGAGCCGTTGAGGCATCGGCTTGGGCGAAGGCGTTAAACAGTGATTGCTGCTGGACTCTCGACAACCCTACACCGGTGTCGGAGACGCTTAATTTGATGGTGACGTTATTGTCGACCTGTTCTTCCAACATCGCCCGGAGTACAACCTCGCCACTTTGGGTGAACTTAATCGCGTTGTTGACCAGGTTAGTGATAATTTGCTTAATCCGTAACGGATCACCCAAAATATTGTTGGGTACGTCGGTATAGACCAGGGGAACTAAGTCAAGGGCTTTGCTGTGAGCGGTGGGGGCCAGCATTGTCATAACATCTTCAATAATGTCCCTGATTTTTAATGGCGTTCGGTCAAGTATCAGTTTACCTGCTTCGATTTTTGAAAAATCCAGGATGTCATTGATGATGGTAAGTAGAATCTCTGAGGATTTTTTAATTGTGGTGAGATGATCTCGCTGGTGCAGGGTAAGGTGCCCTTTCATTAGCAGATTGGTGAAACCGAGAATACCGTTTAGCGGTGTACGTATTTCATGACTCATATTAGCCAGAAATTCTGACTTAATTCGACTGGCTTCCAACGCTTCTTTTCGGGCGATATCCAGTTCGATATTCTGTATTTCAATCGTTTCCAGTGTCTCTCGTAGATCTTCGGTGGCTTGGTCTATATTGTGCTGCATCTCATCATGGGCTTTACTCAGCGCCTCCGCCATGGAATTTATGCCGGACTCCAATAATTGAAGCTCCTGACCGCCCCCCGTGTAGACACGGGTATCGAGCTTACCTTCCTTGATTTCGGTGACGGCATTGGTCACTTCTTGAATAGGGCGAATCACACCTCGGGTCATGCGTAATGCGATTAGCCAGTTCACCAGAATGCCCAGCGAGATAACCAGCGCACTGGTGATTAAAGTCTGGTATTTAGCGACCGTCGTATTGGCATGAGAGAGCTCCAGCGCTACCCAGCCGACAATATTTGTACGCTCCGAATTGAGTGTGGGGGCCTCCTCAACATCGAGCAGTTCGTCAATCATCAGGTTCTGTAAAAGAATGGGAGTAATAAACAGGGTTGTGTCTTCCTTCTGCTCCATAATAACCCGGTCATTGGGTAGTTTGGCGGGGTTGATGGTCGACAGCATCTTGGGCCCGGAGTGCACCAGGCTACGATGGAAATTATCTAATATCGTCAGAGAGCGAACATCTTTCTCTTCCAAGGTGGCATTAGTCAGGCTTAAAAGCAGCGCCCGGTTGCCGGTAAATACGCCATACTCACTGGCGGTGGCCAGTTGACGACCCAATGATAAACCCCGTTCATTCAACAGATTGTTAATGCTGCTGATCTGGGTGTGGGTAAAGACAATGCCTAATATCAGTGCGATGGTGATGGCTGGAAACAGGGCCAGCACCAGTACTCGATTTTTAACGCCCCACTTTCTCATAGGAAACCCCGTAAACAGTTCAAGGCCGGTAATGAACGGCGTTCCCCCAACAGTGGGTACTCTGCCAAAAGCTTGTTTTCAGGTCCATTGTAAGGTCTGCTATGTGCTAACATGGTGGTCAATGGACTCCGGCCAATATGCTCAAAAATCAGTTATAAAAAAGCCATATTTCTAAACGTTATGGTAATATTAAAAACCAATATTACACGTTTGAAGATGGAGCACGTATATTGGTGTTAATAACGCTGCTCAGTCTACCACAAGCGTTTTCATAAATTTCACATCAGTTAGCATTTCTTCGAGAGCTTCCATGGAATTTCCTACTATTGAATCCTATGTCGGTAACACCCCTCTGGTTCGCCTGCAACGATTACCCGGTAAGACAAGCAATACGATATTGGTTAAGCTGGAAGGAAATAACCCAGCGGGCTCGGTAAAAGATCGACCTGCCATGAATATGATCCAGGCCGCCGAACAGCGTGGTGAGATTAAGCCCGGTGACACCCTTATTGAAGCCACCAGCGGCAACACCGGTATTGCCCTGGCAATGGCGGCGGCCATTAAAGGCTACAAGATGATACTGATCATGCCTGAAAACATGAGTGAAGAGCGGCGTGCATCCATGTCTGCCTACGGTGCCGAGATCATTACTGTAACCAAAGAGCAAAGTATGGAGGGAGCCAGAGACCTTGCTCAACAGATGCAGGCCGAAGGCAAGGGACGGGTGCTCGATCAGTTTTCGAACGAAGATAACTTGCTGGCCCACTATTACACTACAGGCCCGGAGATCTGGCAGCAGACCGAAGGTCGCATTACTCATTTTGTCAGCTCGATGGGTACCACCGGTACTATCATGGGGACCTCCCGCTACTTGAAAGAGAAGAACCCGGTCATACAGATAGTAGGGTTGCAGCCGAGTGAGGGGGCATCTATTCCAGGTATTCGGCGCTGGCCAAAAGCCTATCTGCCGAGTATTTTCGACGAGAGTGCCATTGATCTAACGATAGACATGGGGCAACAGGAAGCCGAAGACACCATGCGAGCGCTGGCCAAAGAAGAAGGTATATTTTGTGGTGTATCATCCGGCGGAGCCGTTGCCGGAGCACTTCGTCTCTCTCAAGGGGTTGAAAATGCAGTGATTGTCGCCATTATCTGTGACCGGGGAGATCGATACCTTTCAACGGGCGTTTTTAAATAATCTTTTCAAATCTTGTCACTATTGACTGACTGAGCGGTTTAGCACTCGTTAGAACGCTCTAACTTTGAAAAGTAATCTTAAGTCTGGTCACGAGTACCGATTCCAAAAGCCCTCTGTATCTAGTGTAAGAGGGCTCGCACTATCTTGCCTGGTTACAATTCAACTACGGCTATTTCCCCCTAAATTTAGTAACCTGTTAGGTTAGCGAACATTAATGCAAGATTTTGGCGCTCGTTTATTAAGCATCCGGCGCAGTGAAGGCAGTTAAGATACATGGCACGACGACGTATTAAAAAGAAGATACCGACCACACCGGTAGAACTTACCATCGAATCACTGAGTCATGATGGGCGAGGTATAGCTCATCTTGACGGAAAAATTCAATTTGTCGAGGGGGCGTTGGCCGGTGAGAGGGTTCGTGCGACCTATACCGATACCCGAAGCCGTTTCGATGAGCTGAAGACCGATGTGGTTATTACCGCCTCTAATGATCGCATTGAGCCGGCTTGCGCACATGCCAAGCTCTGCGGTGGTTGTAGTTTGCAGCATATTGACCCAACCGCGCAGATCAGATTCAAGCAAGCGGTGTTGCAAGAACAGTTCAAACACTTTGGTGATATTAACACCGATCTACTGCTGGAACCTATGACTGGCCCAGAGCAAGGCTACCGTCGCAAGGCTCGGTTGGGTGTTCGCTATGTTGCTAAACGTGATGAGGTTTTGGTTGGCTTTCGAGAAAAGCGCAGCAGCTTTATCACTGACGTCAGCGAATGTATAGTGCTTGACCAACGCATCGGAGCGAAAATTCCCGCATTGCGAGCGCTCATTCGAAGCCTGAGCATCTATCGTACACTACCTCAGGTTGAGGTTGCGGCCGGTGATAATGAAACGGCATTAGTATTCCGCCACATGACACCGCTCAGCGAAGGGGATATGGAACAGCTAATCGCTTTCGGTGAGACGCACCATTTTCATATCTATCTGCAACCCAAAGGCCCGGATACGGTGCACCGTATTTTCCCGGCAGGGGGCGATAATCGTCTGAGTTATCGGTTAGATGAGTTTGATCTGACCATGAAATTTCACCCAATGGACTTTACCCAGGTGAACGCCGATATTAATCAGCAGATGGTGAGTCGAGCGATCGATTGGCTGGAGCTGGGTGCTGAAGATCGTGTGCTAGATCTGTTTTGCGGACTGGGTAACTTTACGCTACCGATGGCCCGCCGTGCCGGAGAGGTTGTGGGTGTTGAAGGCGATGATACCATGGTGGTTCGTGGCCGGGAGAATGCAAATTCGAACAACCTGCATAACGTAAAATTTTACGGTGCAGACTTACAGGCGGACTTCACTAAAAACGAATGGGCCAAACAAGGGTTTAACAAAATCCTCATTGATCCACCGCGCTCCGGTGCATTGGATGTGGTGCGTTATTTGCCTGCATTTGGCGCAAGTCGCATTGTTTATGTTTCGTGTAACCCGGCTACCCTGGCCCGTGACGCCGGTGTGTTGGTCGAGAAGGGTTATCGCTTGGTTAAGGCCGGGGTGATGGACATGTTCCCCCATACCACGCATGTAGAGTCGATCGCATTGTTTGAAAAATAGTGATGTCGAATAGTGTAACAGGCGACTGGTAGCCGCCTTGTTGTATCAAACACTCGACATTTAATTCTGTAACACTTGGACTCAGTATGGTTAAGGTTAGAGAAGAACACCACATTTCTGAAGAAGGCCACGTTGATATTGAACGTTGGATTCAGCATCTCGCCGAGCAGGTAAAACTCGATGACGCCGCCGTTATTCGACAAGCCTGTGAGTTGAGCCTGGAAATTGAAGAAGAAGCCGTAAGGGAAGACCGCCTCTGGGCGAAAGGCCACAGTAGTTTTCAAACCGGCTTGGAAATGGCCCAGATTCTTGCTGAATTGAATCTGGACCAGCAAGCCCTGGTTGCTGCGATTCTGTATCGCGCAGTGAGAGAAGAGCGTTTATCCCTTGAAGCGGTTAAGAAAGAGTTTGGCAGCGAAGTGGCCAAACTGATAGATGGCGTACAACAGATGGCGGCAATATCGGCTATTCATACGCCCTATAAAGGCTCTGTGCTGGGTCAAAGCCAGGGGCAGCTGGATAATGTTCGCAAGATGCTGATCACCATGATTGACGATGTGCGCGTGGTGTTAATCAAGCTGGCTGAGCGAACCTGTGCCATTCGTGCGGTTAAAAACGCCCAGGTTGAGAAACGTCAGCGAGTCGCACGTGAGGTGTTTGATATCTACGCCCCGTTAGCTCACCGATTGGGTATTGGCCATATCAAATGGGAGCTGGAAGACCTCTCATTCCGCTATCTGCATGACTCCGCCTATAAAAAAATTGCCAAACTACTGCGCGAGCGTCGTGTCGATCGTGACGAGTTTATCCGCGAAGTACTGGAAAAACTGGAAGAAGAGGTTGCCCGTAGTGGTATTAAAGCCGAAATAACGGGGCGCTCAAAACATATCTACAGTATATGGCGCAAGATGCGCCGCAAGAATCTCGATTTTTCACAGATCTATGATATTCGAGCGTTCCGTATATTGGTGCCCGAAGTGAAGGACTGTTATGCGGTGTTAGGCATCGTCCACTCCCTATGGCGGCATATTCCCCATGAGTTTGATGACTATATAGCGAACCCCAAAGAGAATGGATATCGCTCATTACACACCGCAGTGGTTGGCCCTCATGGTAAAGTAATGGAGGTGCAGATACGCACTGTTTCCATGCATGAAGAGGCTGAGTTAGGGGTCTGTGCACACTGGCGCTATAAGGGAACCGATGTTAAAAGCAAATCGTCGAGCTATGAAGATAAGATAAACTGGCTCAGGCAGGTGCTTGAGTGGCAAGAGGAGATTGGTGATGTCTCAGGGCTGGTTGATCAGCTATCCACTGAGGCCAGTACTGATCGCGTCTATGTGTTCACCCCCGAAGGCCATGTTGTTGATTTAAAACAAGGGGCGACCCCGGTGGATTTTGCCTACCGGGTACATACCGAAATAGGGCATAGCTGTCGTGGTGCCAAAGTTAATGGACGGATTGTACCGTTAACCTATCCACTTAAAACCGGAGAGCAGGTCAGCATTTTGACCTCTAATAACCCGGCCCCCAGCCGCGACTGGCTTAACCCCAGTCTGGGTTATATTCAAACCTCCCGCGCCCGGGCCAAGGTCACGCACTGGTTTAAGGAGCAGAATCGCGACCAGAATATTATCGATGGTCGAGCGGTTCTTGAAGATGAGTTCAAACGGCTCTCCATTGGTGATATTGAACTCAATGAGCTTGCAGAGAAGGTCAATTACAAAAACGCCAGTGATATGTTTGCGGCTGTCGGTGCGGGGGATCTCAGGCCAACGCATGTAGCCAATGTGGCGCAAAAAATGATTGAGCCCCATGAGCATCAGCTCAGCCTGCAGCTCAATCTCTATCAAGATAATAAGAGTAAAGATTCGGATATTCAGATTCGTGGTGTCGGCAAGCTGATGACCACCATCGCCCACTGTTGTCAGCCGGTGCCCGGTGACTCAATAACGGGGTATATCACGGTGGGGCGCGGTGTTTCGATCCATCGTGATGACTGCATCAACCTGCTGCAGCTGCAAGACAAAGAACCTAATCGTATTATTGAAGTGTCGTGGGGTAAACAGCCCGAATCGACCTATGCCGTAGATATTGAAGTACTGGCATATGATCGCGAAGGCTTGATTCGTGACGTTACCATCGTACTAGCCAATGAGCGAGTTAATGTAATCGGTATGAATACTTATACCGACCAGATTCAGAGCACTGCAATGCTTTCGCTAACGGTTGAAATCAACAGCCTGGACGGGTGAGGACGGTTGCTGGCAAAGATAAAACAGCTCCCTAATGTAGTGGAAGCGCGTCGCAAGCGAGATAGTTAAATTAGCGCTTATGTTTCTTATTGGTGATCGGCAAGCACCCTCAGTAGACGCGTTGTTTCTGAGGGTTTATTAAATTATCAAAGGATTGTTATATATCTCAAAATGAGATATTGTGCGTGTCATGGATGGAAAGAAAATATGCATGTTATAACCAAAAGCCGTATTGTCGATGCTCAAAAACGATACCCGGAGTCATCAACGGCATTATCTGCATGGTTTCAACTGGTTAAAGAAAACGAGTTTAGGAGCTTTGCTGAGCTTCGAAGTCTGTTCCCATCCGTTGATAAAGTTAAAAACTTATATGTTTTCAATGTTGGTGGAAATAAATTAAGGGTTATTTGTGCGATTCATTTTAATCGAGGCAAAGTCTTTATTGGATATGTGTTAACTCATCAAGAATACGACTTAGACCGTTGGAAAAAACAGGAAGGTATTCAATGAACAGAGCGCTTAAGCAAGCAATTGAGCATTGGAGCTTTGTTGCACCTGTTGTACAGGTACCGACCAATGAAAAAGAGTATATTCAGCTAGTTAATTGCCTGGATGAAATTCTTGATCAAGGTGGTGCAGATGAGAAACACGCCTTGGCGGTGTTAGCTGATCTTGTGGGAGGGCTGATTGAAGAGTATGAAGAACACTCGGAATATCAACCCAAGCCAGCCTCCCAGGCTGACATTGTACGGGCTATTATAGAAGAGCATAATCTCAAACAGTCCGACCTGCCAGAGATCGGAAGCCAAGGGGTTGTGTCAGAGATCCTTGGTGGAAAACGAGAGCTGAATATTCGCCAGATCAAAGCTCTCCATCAACGCTTTGGTATTAATCCTAATACGTTTTTTATCTGACAGCTTTAAGCGGTATTCTTAAATATGCAGTGAATACCGCTGACTCATAGATACTATTTCAGCCCCTATACTATTCGAGCCTATAACCATGGCAAAAAATTACACGATAGAAGACCTGCAATACCTCATGGGCCGCTTGCGAGATCCGCAGAAAGGTTGTCCGTGGGACACCAAGCAGACCTACGATACGATTCTTCCTCATACACTCGAAGAAGCGTATGAGGTGGCCGATGCCATTGAGAAAAAAGACTACGGACATCTAAAGGATGAGCTGGGCGACCTGCTGTTTCAGGTGATCTTCTATGCACAAATAGGCAAAGAAGATGGTTACTTCGACTTTGATGATATCGTTTCGAATCTGGTTGCCAAGCTGGTAAGGAGGCACCCTCATGTGTTTCCTGAGGGTACACTGGAAAGTGAGCTGGCCGATGGCGAAGTTATTAGCGAAACCGAGATCAAACGTAACTGGGAGCGTATAAAAGCGGAAGAGCGCGCCTTGAAGGCTCAGAAAGAGGCGGAACAGGCCCAGGAAACACCTGAGACAGATAAGCCTGACAGCGGCTTTATCAGCGTTCTGGATGACATACCCAATGGTTTGCCGTCGTTAGCAAGGGCCGAGAAACTACAGAAACGTGCTGCCCATTACGCCTTCGATTGGCCGTCGATAGAGCCGGTTTTCGAAAAAATACAGGAAGAGATTGAAGAGCTGAAAGAGGCGCTGGCGCACCCTGATAGTGATGCACCCGCACAGCAGCAACATATCATGGAAGAGATGGGCGATATCCTCTTCTGCTGTGTCAATCTAGCACGATTCATTAAGGTCAACTCTGATACGGCGCTGCGCGCCACCAATCAGAAGTTTGTTAACCGCTTTCAATACATAGAAAAAGTGCTCCATCAGCAGGGTAAAGTGCTGGGTGAAGTGACCTTGAACGAACTCGATCAGTTATGGAATGACGCGAAAGAGGTATAAGTCGGTCTTCTGTGTTCTACTGCTAGCTCTGGGGTCGCGTCATAGCGAATAAATGACGCCCCTTGCCCTACGCACCCACTCATTAATACCCTACCTATTTAACCAGAGTTAATGCTGTTATCCGTTAACGGCTTAAGTAATTGCTATCGTTACTTCTATCGATCTGCCTCACAAATGTAGCGGGTGGAGTGCTATATTCGTAGGAGGTGCTGTATTCGTGCAGCAAATCAATAATGGCCCGTTACGCTGAGCCATCACCGGCCAATAGGCCATTTCATCTCTTATTTTTATCGCTTAACTATCGTTGATAACTTATTTTAAATAGGTGAACAGTCGTAAGCATTGTGTTGCTGGTTGGTACATAACCTATTGAAATTAGGTTTTATAAAAAATGTTTTTTGTATCCTGTTGGCGCTACTTATGTGCCATCAAATTAACGTTATCGTTAACATTGCAAATGAAAAATAACGTTAAATGTATGTGATGAATATCACTAGGTATGTGTGACGCAGTTCAATTCAAACGGTCGTTT
>JBFKTM010000048.1:0-10610 GCA_041636295.1 Oleiphilaceae bacterium | reverse complement strand
GCAGCACAGCAAGCACATATTCATCGTGCCAATGCCTTTCATGTAAGTGATGCCTGGCATATGGCAAAGCAGGGAGCCGTTGCCGGTCTGCTGTGTGGCTTGGGGGTGGTGCTTCTTGCAGGTACCGAGTCAGCCATTAATGATGGGTTTATACGTAGTATTACGGCGATTGTTCAAGGCGGAGCGATTGGTGCTGTTGCTGGTACGGCGCTCTGTTTTCTAATTGGTGTCGGTCGTAATGAAAGCAAGATTGAACAACATGAAGCTGATATCGAAGACGGGCGGCAGATGTTACTG
Organism: Oleiphilaceae bacterium; assembly: GCA_041636295.1. Lineage (GTDB taxonomy): Bacteria > Pseudomonadota > Gammaproteobacteria > Pseudomonadales > Oleiphilaceae > Alkalimarinus. The sequence continues at coordinate 10,313 of JBFKTM010000048.1, read as the reverse complement.
GTGGATGTACCAAAAAAATATCAGAATAAAGTGATTGAAAAGATTCGCCGTCATCATAAAGAAGCTGAAATAGAGACGGATGAGGGGCTGCTTCATTTCTAAAGTGGCAATAAGCCACGGAACAACCTGTAGCGGTGCTCCATGACTTATATTAGGAGTTAACGACGCTTAGCTATCGCTCAATGGCCAGTGATACGCCCATACCACCGCCTATACAGAGTGTGGCAAGGCCTTTTTGGGCATCTCGTTTAATCATTTCATGAATCAGTGAAACCAGAATACGGCAGCCTGAAGTGCCGATAGGGTGCCCTAGAGCAATGGCTCCGCCGTTTACGTTTACTTTCTCGGTATCCCAGCCTAGCCCGCGATTAACCGAGATTGCCTGGGCTGCGAAGGCTTCATTGGCTTCGATAAGATCAAGGTCGTCTACGCTCCATCCCGCCTTTTTGAGGCACTGCTGAGTAGCCGGTACAGGGCCGGTGCCCATAATGCTTGGGTCAACGCCGGCATTCGCGTACGCTTTAATGGTTGCTAAGGGTTTAAGACCTAACTCTTGTGCTTTCTCTTCACTACAGACTATGACTACCGCCGCACCGTCGTTCAATGATGAGGCATTAGCCGCTGTGATTGAACCATCTTTTTTGAAGGCGGGGCGCATTTTTCCCATTGCTTCAAGGGTTGAACCATGACGAGGGTTTTCATCGGTATCAACAATCAATGGCTCCCCTTTTCGCTGGGGAATGCTCACCGGAATAATCTCTTCGGCAAAGCGGTTGGCCTTTTGCGCCGCTTCGGCTTTTTGTTGTGAGGCAACGGCAAATTCATCCTGCTCTTCACGGGTTATTTCAAACTTATCCGCTATATTTTCTGCCGTGATGCCCATATGGTAGTCGTTAAAAGCATCCCATAGCCCATCGTTCACCATGGTATCCACGAGGTTCCAGTTGCCCATCTTCTGACCGTTTCTGGACTTTGGCAGTACATGGGGTGACTGACTCATACTCTCTTGCCCGCCGGCAATAATCATTTCTGCATCACCAAGAGCAATGGCTTGAGCTGCCATATGAACTGCTTTTAGACCGGAACCACATACTTTGTTGATGGTGATTGCTGGCACGGTGTCTGGAAGACCTGCATTAATGGCAGACTGACGCGCCGGATTCTGGCCGCAACCGGCAGTTAAGACCTGGCCCAATATCACCTCATCAATCTGTTCAGGGGCAATAGATGATGACTCAAGCAGTGATTTGATGACGGTAGTGCCCAACTGAGCGGCGGTAAGTGAAGAGAGTCCACCGCCAAAGGTGCCAATGGGGGTGCGTCCTGCAGCAACGATAACAACATTTCTCATGGTGTTTCCTCGGTAGAAAGAGTGATAGTTAAAATGAGTGTGTCAGTTTTATATTACAGATAAAGGCTTCGGCCTCCGTCGACACTGATTATCTGACCCGTGACGAACTCGCTACTCGCCAAATACTTTACTGCGTCACAAATATCGTTTGGCGTTCCACATCGTGCCAGTGGCGTCTGCGATATGATGCGAGCTTTTAATGCGTCTTGCAATTCCACGTCCGAATTATGCTCAGGCCACAAAATAGCGCCGGGAGAAACTCCGTTAACACGGATTTCGGGGGCCAACTCCCTCGCCAGCGACTTCGTCATCATGGCGATGCCTGACTTGCTGATAGTGTAGATACTATGATCTTTGAGTGGACGCTCTGAATAGATGTCGACCAGATTAATAATAGCCCCCGCGCGTTGTCGCAGGCTATCGGCCAATGCCAGAGAGAGATAGTAGGGCGCTCGTAGATTCGTATCGATGAGCGTGTTCCAGTCAGCCATATTAAATGGTAACGGGTCGTCAGGTTTGCATTGAACAGGTGTTGGGAAAAAGCAGGAGGCATTGTTAATCAGTAGATCTACATGCCCCCACTGAGCCACAGATGATGTGCAGAGCTGGGCCAGGTCATCTAGGTTTTGCAAGTCTGCCTGAAGGGCAATGGCAGAGCTGGCTCTCAAATTTTGAAGCGCATCAACCAAATGCTCTGCATCCTGTTTGCTACGATGGTAGTGAATAATGACGTTATAGCCCTGCTGGTGCAGCATTTTCGCGATACTGGCACCGATGCGGCGTGCGCTGCCGGTAATCAGAGCGATACGGGAGGCACCGGTTTCGTTGTCTCCCTTAAATAGCCCGGAGTGATTGGCTTGGCCGGAGGCATTAGTGTTGGTCATGGTCTATTTCGTTCTTGAGATGCTGTATCTGTTCTTGTTGCTGTCGTTGCAGCGCCTGTCCTAATGCTTTACCGCTATACCCCTGGGCGATGAGTTCTGCGGGTTTAACAGACTTGGCTGCAGCGAAGGCGTTTAGAAAAAAAGTTCGTTGTGGATAAGGTCTGGTTTCAAACCCTGTTCGACCCCGGGCGTCTGCTTCGCAAACCAGCAGCAACTGTTCAAATCGGTCGGCCTTGCGAAATGCGTCGGCAGTGCGAATAACCTTTAACGTAGTGGCTGCCTTGAGTTCAAAAGCCCGATGTACGTGGGTATGAAACTCTCCTGCCAGCAGGGACAGAGTACGAATTTCATTGGGGACTTTAAACCGAGTGCAGAGCGTTTTAATCGGAGCGAGACCTTTCTGCTCATGACCATGATGGCTCGGCCACTCGCTTTCAGGCGTCAACCCTTTGCCTAAGTCATGGATGAGGGCAGCGAATCGTACCCCAATGTCGCTGCTGAGTTCACAGGCAATTTTAAGCGACATGATGCTGTGCACCCCGGTATCAATTTCCGGGTGATGAGCCTCCGGCTGTGGGACACCGAAGAGTTTGTCTAACTCCGGGAATAGCACCTTGAGGGCTCCACAAGAGCGCAGGGTTTCAAAATAGACCCAAGGTGTTGGTTCTTTCAGTGCGCGTGCTGTCTCTTGCCAAACCCGCTCTGCTACCAGGTGATCCACTTCGCCTGCATCGACCATGGCTTGCATCAAACTCATAGTCTCTTCGGCGATCGTAAATCCAAGATGGCTAAAACGGGCGGTGAAGCGAGCGACTCTGAGAATCCTTAACGGGTCTTCAGAAAATGCCTCGGAGACGTGGCGTAATACTCTATCATTAAGGTCTTGCTGGCCACCAAAAGGGTCAATAATGTCATCACCAGAGGCCGCCATGGCATTTATGGTTAGGTCTCGACGTTTTAAGTCGTCTTCTAAGGTGACATCGGTGGAGGCATTGCATTCGAAGCCCAGATACCCCCGGCCTTTTTTTCGCTCTGTTCTGGCCAGAGCATACTCTTCTTTGGTTTTTGGATGAAGAAATACCGGAAAGTCGGCACCAACCTGCTGGAATCCTTTACTGAGCATCGCCTCCCGAGTCGCACCAACCACGACCCAGTCACGATCTTTTACGGGAAGCCCAAGAAGCCGGTCTCTAACTGCGCCGCCTACAAGATATATATTCATGCCTTAGTAAGTATTCCACCGATGAGTTGAATCTGGTGGTGAAGTATGCGGATATCGTCGGCAAGGGGCAAGTATCCCGAAATAAATATGGCTGCCGGGATTGATTTCCTATCTCGGCTATTTGCTTTATAATCCTCCGGCTGGTTCAGGATGAGCCGCGATTCTAAGGGTTAACTGGTGGCTGCACTATAGTCAGTTCTAGTCAGTTCTCCCACTATTACCAACGGCGGTTTTTAGTAACCGCAGACTCAAGGATGAGTGACATGCCCCCTGTTGATATTATTTCCCAGGCTTCCGCAGCTGTATCTGATCAGTCACACTGGAATGCCCGCCTGATGTTCTCTGTTGCTGGTATCAGTGACCTGCTGCGAGTGGTTCGAATTAATGGGCGAGAAGCGATTTCGTCACTCTATGAATACACCATTGATGTGGCCTGTGAAAATAACGCGCTTTCCATCGAAGACCTTATCGGTCGCCAGGCCCAACTACAAATTAATGACGAACAAGGGCATCAACGCACTGTTCACGGCTGCCTCTACGGGGTAACCCAAGGTGCTGTACAGCGACGATTTTCTTTCTATTCACTCATCTTGGTGCCCCACTTTAAATGGCTGGAACACCGCCACGGGTATCGTATTTTTCAAGACCTTGATACCCCCTCCATTGTCCGCCAGATTTTGATTGATGCAGGGCTGGACAGCCAGAGCTACCGTTTTGATCTGAAGAGCCACTATGCGCAGCGGGAATATTGCGTGCAGTACGATGAAAGTGAGTGGAACTTTGTTGCCCGGCTGCTGGCTGAAGAGGGTATCCACTTTCATTTTGAGCAGAGCGAGCGGCAGCCGGTGATGGTTATCGCCGACCACCCTGCAGCATTTCGCCCCCTTACTCCGCAACGTGTCATCAAACTTCAAGCCAATAGTGGGCAAGCGGGAGATGAACCGACGTTACAGACCTTTAGCTGGCGGCAACAGGTTGGGAGCGACCAGATTACCTTTAACGATTATAACTACGAAAAGCCCAACCACTCACTAACGGCCAGCGCGCAACAGGGCGTATCCCCCACGCTGGAGCATTACCAATTTCCCGGTTGTTATAAAAACAGTGAAGAGGGGGCACGACGGAGTCGCATCGCGTTAGCGAGAGTCGAAGTTGCCCGCTGTATGATTGAAGCCAGTGGTTCTGTGAGTTTTCTGAGTGCTGGCGCGGTTATTTCGCTGACTCAGCATCCACGAGATGACTTCAACAGTGACTATCTGATTACGGGCGTACAGCAGTCTGGAGAGCAGCCTCAAGTGTTAGAGGAGCAATCCGGCAGTGGCGGTTATCGTTTTCACAGCCAAATTACATGTATCCCCGCAACCATGGAATACCGGCCACAGGTTTACCAGCGCCCCCATGTACAAGGCAGTCAGACCGCTATTGTCTATGGTGTTCCCGGTGAAACCATCTATACCGATGAGCTGGGCCGCATTAAAGTGAGCTTTCACTGGGAGCGAGAGCAGAAAAGCTCATGCTGGTTGCGGGTGACCCAGGCATGGGCAGGTAATCAGTGGGGGGCGATGACGTTGCCCAGAGTAGGGCAGGAGGTAGTTGTTGAATTCATTGATGGAGACCCGGATCGCCCCATCGTTACGGGTTGTGTCTACCACGGTTTACATAAACCGCCTTATAAACTTCCTGACCATAAAACCCGCACCAGCTTCAAAACTCATAGCGTGCCGTCTGGAGGTTTCAACGAATTGAGAATAGAAGACCGGCAAGGGCAGGAGCAAATCTTTATTCAGGCGCAGAAAGACCTCGATCTCCGCGTAGGTGAAGACCATAAGGTTCACGTAGGCGCCAATAGTCACTGCATTGTTGAGCAGGGAGCGTTTGACCATATCAAAGGTGAGCAAAACCTCCTGGTGGATGGCGATATCAAAATACAAAGTAACGGAGGCCATCACTGCACGGTGAGTGGTGACCGCCAAGAGAAAGTCGACGGTGCCATCAAACAGCAAGCGGGTGGAGATATTCATATCAAAGCGGGTAGTAAGGTGGTACTCGATGCCGGGATTGAACTGACCATTAAAGCGGGTGGCGCGTTTATTAAACTTAGCCCTGGTGGCGTTCAGATACAGGGGGCGACGATTAACCTTAATGGCGGTGGCAGTGCCGGAAGTGCAAGCGCTGCATCGCCGCTTGCGCCTGTTCAGGCCGTAGAGGTGCAGTCGGAGACGTCAGGTAAAAAGGTCGTAATTAAACAAGCCGATACCCCTCCATCTATAGCTGAGCTGGATTTTGGTGACAACTGTGAAACCTCTATTAATCGGCGGGTGCACTTGAGGAACCTGGTGGCACAGAATCATCTCTTAGCTGACGAGTGTTTGCGGGATGAAAGTGGTCAATGTGCCAAACAAAACTGTACCTGTGTTGTTAATCAGGAGGCGTGACCATTGGATTGTTTACAAACACATCGCAACAGGTCTGATCTTAAACGACTATATGCGGGGGCTAACCACTATTTATTAGTTGATGGCGTAAAGATGGAGCCTGTGCAGCAATGGATCTACCAGACTTTCGATAACCCAGATTGGTATCCTCTCTATAAAAATACCCGTTATCAGGATGTTGTTGACCTGAGCCCCTGTCTGGTACAGATTCCATCAGATGCATCGATAGATCACCAATTCCAGCAGACATTAGGGCCGCAAGGTTGCGCTATATCCATTCGATCATGGCTTGAAACGGAGGCCTTGGGGGCGCGGCTCAGCAGATTGCTATGGGTCTACACTGAACGCGGGCAATACTTGCACTACCGTTTCTATGATCCGTTGTCTCTTTCAAGGCTTGTGCCCGAGTTAGAGCCCGAGGCACGGTTTAATCTGTTTGGAGAGATCGAGGAGATCGAATGGTTTAATACTGAGCAGCAGATGTGGCAACTGTTAACGCTGCCTCCCACGGCTAATGATTCTTGCGATGCTGTTCCCGTATTTAAAAACGAATGGGTTGCCGCAATAAGCGCGGGTTAATACCCAATAGACAACCAAGCAATTGCTCACTGTGCAAGGATGCCCAATGACACTAGAATGCCAACAATCTGATAATACCGTTTCGGGTATCGCGCCCGCTGCTTGTGAAATTAAGTGGACTGATCTGCTCCATGTCACAGGGGATCATTCTCAGATTTACTGCCTGACCAAAGAACAGTTGCAGGATATTGTAGCCGAAGAGCAGCATGTTTCAGAACCGATCAAAACATTACTCAATGCCTATTCGCAGTCCAATGAGCAAATACTGGCAACTAAGAGTCAAACCTGGAAAACGCTTGAGGAAGAAAAGCTAATCCCCCCGCTGAAGGCAGCCACAGAAGCCAAGCCATTAGAAAAGTATAAGCAACAACGTGATCTCGCAAAAAAGCGCTACGAAAAACAGCTAATCCGGCTGAACCGGCTTAAAAACGATATTCATATTATCAAACAAGAACTTAAACACGGCTTTTTAAATAAGCCGACGCGGCAGTTTTATCTTCGCTATGTAGCTGACTTACAACAAGACGTTGAAGATTTAAGCCATAACCTCGACAACCTGAAAAAGCTGGCCCATCAAAAGAAACAAATGGTCGCGAACGAGGAGTCCCGAGTAAAAAAATTACGGGAAGCCACTGAAAAAGAAGTTGAATATCGCGTGGCACAGCAGGCCTTTCCAGCCGAAACTGTATCGACCTTGAAGCAGTTGAAAGAAAGCGCAAACGCGTTGGCGACTGAGTCAGGTTTAAATGATTATGTCTCAAAAGACGAACTTCAAGAAATCACCGACACCGAGATCCAGCTGTTAAAGCTGGAGCAGCATATCGAAATTAATGCGGCTCAAATGCGTGAGTTGCGAGTGCTAATGTACTTACAGGGTATCAATAGTCAAAACAGACTACTTAGAACAAGTAGCGACAGCCTTCAACGTTATGAGCAACAGCAAAGTCAGCTCTATCAAACGAAAGCAAAACTCATTGCAGATAAAAATGCATTTTATGAAAGCCTGGATCTTCGTTCACCTGTCGAGGCACCCACGTCCATCGTTGATCTCAGAAACAGCTATAACCTGATAGAGATAAAGCGTACCGGTTCGCAGAATTTTAGCTATATCCGCAAAGAGGCTCTGGAACAGTTCAAAAGAAATTGGCAAAAAATCCCCATAAGTGAGGTGAAGCGTGCCCTTACGTCCATTAATCAAGGTATTGAAGGCAGCGCGAGGCAGGTGGGTAAGGGACTCTCAGAAAACTTTAGCGGTAAATTAAAGTTTGCCGAATGGCAGAGCAAAGAAGATCATTTTTTTAACCAGTTGAATAAAGAGTTACTCAATGTCAGCTTGAATGGTGATCTCCCGCCTGAAGAAAGGCAATTTGATAGCAGCGCCGAAGCACAGCTAATGCGATTTTCAGCCGGCGTGCAGTTTGCCGGCGAATACAATCCACAAGAGGGCAAGATTCATGTGGGGGCAGAGGCGAATGCCTCATATAACTTGCTGCAAGGGAGTGTTAAAACAACACTGTGGCTCCCCAGTGAAGCGGGTTATGCACTTAAGCTGAGTTATACCAATGGACGGGGCGAAGTTAAACAACTGCATTGTGGTCATTTCCGCTCACAATTCGCCCTCAACCTGCAAGGCTCTGTTGGTGCCTGTGCCATGCTGGGCACTACAGTGCGAATCGATACCAAACCCGGTGAATTGTCGGTCGGTGGTGAGACTAACGGGAAGGTATTTGCAGGAGGAGTCTTGAAGGGCGAAGCCAAAATTGGGGTACATTGGGCTAAGCCCAAAGAGATGGCAAAGGGAGCTGGTCACCGAATAGCAAAAAATACAGTGCCTGATTTTTCTCCTTTGGTGGAGGTCACTCCTACAGGCTCCTTGGCTTTTGGTATTGGGGCCGGGTTTGATTTTTCGGTGGGGTATGAAGAAGGAAAATTCGAACTGCAACTAAGTGCCGAGCTAGTTTGTGGGCCCGGTGGCGCTGGTGGTATTGCCGTAGAACTTAGTGTGGAAAAGGTCATAGAGCTGATTCAGTTTGTTCGTCAGTCATTGGAACAGTCGGATTTTCGGTTTTTAGAGTGGGTTTCAAAAAAAGCCTTCGATCGTATTACTTTGGTAATCAGGGTTTATTTGGTCTCGAAAGATTTATTGGAAGAGTGTCTAAATATGTCCGATGATGATTTGAAACGTCTGTGGAGTTCAATGTCTTTGGATCAGTCTAGAGTAAAAGCAAGTTGCCAAGAGATCATAAATTCACCGATATCTATCAATATTTCTACACCAACAGCTAAAGCGATGGTTCTGGATAAAATATGCGAGACCTATGTTTTTAGGGAGCGCTCGTTTGAACTTGATGATGATGAGATTCAGGCGGCCGCATGTATGAAAGTACTGGAAAGTATTAAATTTGAGCGAGAATTTATTGAGATATTACGATGCATGAATGAATCAGGTACTAAACTAGGGGCGGATGAAGTGCTCAAAAACTTCCATCGTTTATTTAATACCTTACTGTTTCGGTCTAGACAACGGGAGAGGGTATATCATTGGCTGGAAGAAGTTGGTTTTTTGTCCACTATCATTTTAGAGTGATGTCTTAACTTCACTTTTTAAACACCTAAACCCCGTCTCTTTTCCAACAAAAAGACGGGAACCATTGCGACGAGTTACTGTAGTGTTACCTTGAAATTCAGAATAGCTTCCGCCTCTGACAACCTTTTGATGAAGCGGTTGCTGAGTTTGGCTCCCAAAAATCAATGGGGTATCTGGCCCAAGCGGATTGTACTCAGGAGAATACTTATAATAATCTGGCTGGTAGTGATCTAGTACCCACTCAAACACATTACCTGACATATCAAATAAGCCTAGCGGATTTGGTGGAAAACTTCCGGGAGGAAGAGGCAGGGCCTTCTCATCATAGGGTCCCATCTCAGGATTTTTTGCCATGTTAACTCCGGCCTTCGCTTCACCTGTATTAGTGCTATAGCGATACATCTGCCCACGGGAACGCGCAGCAAACTCCCACTGAGCTTCGGTGGGCAGGTCAATTTGTTGATCGCTTAAACTTCCTAGCCACTGGCAAAATGCCCTGGCATCTTCCCAAGACGCTGCTGCCGGTAGCTCTTTTGCAAATCGGTTGGCATTTTCTGCTCTGAGTCGATCATAGTATTCGTCTGAAGACCTATAGCCCGTTGCCTCCATAAACAAATCCATATCCCCCTGAGTCACTTCATACTTTTGAATAGAAAAGCTATCCAACGTCACTTTATGAGCTGGCAGTGTATCTCTGCGGATACTCCACCCCCCAGGATTTCCCATCATAAATGACCCACCTTCAACAAACACAAAGGCGTCCAAATGGCGTTTTAACAGGTCGTTAACTTTTTCTTCAGTAGAGGTACAAGCAGAGAGAAGGGCTACGGTTAATATGACCGCTGTGTTGCGTTGGGTATTGTTCATCCTTAAATATATCCTTGGTAAGTTGAAATCCGTTTCAATAATCGAGGCATTGTACCAGTAAATGTCGGGTGAGTTGAGTCGTTAGGAGAGGGAAAGTGCCTTAATCAATTGCACTGAATCAATTGGACTTTAAGGGGGGAATAAGTAGGGTTAGAAAAATCCCCATTAATTTTAAGGCAGCAGCCCTAATCGTAGCCTTGTATGCAGCGAAGCGGAATCAAGGTTTTTAGCTTTCATGCAAGGCTACAACGGTTCATGCGATTCTCGGCCGGTGTGCAGTTTGCCGGCGAATGCTTCATATAACCTGCTGCAAGGGAGTGTTAAAACAACGGTATGGCTCCCCAGTGAAGCGGGTTATGCACTTAAGCTGAGTTATACCAATGGGCGG
>JBFKTM010000047.1:0-10658 GCA_041636295.1 Oleiphilaceae bacterium | reverse complement strand
GCCTTTTCCAGCCCCGCCACGATATTCTTGTGGCCATGCAGATAAAGAACCGCCTCACCATCATAGGAGCTTTCTATCTCCTGCCCACCCTCTTCGGCCAGACGGTAGTGAAAACTCACGACCTTATTTTTTTCTATGTTCATGTTACATCTCCTCAGGACAGGGCCGTTTAAAAGGGGGCCATTATCCTGTCAACCTCTACAAAGCGCAATACGGATCTGCAGCCCCCCGTCACGCAACCCATGATTACGTTGACAACCCACCGTTCAGCCCAGCAATTGGGCTATATCCACCTCATCAATCTGTTCCGGCAACAGAAACTGCTCAGCATATTCACGATAGACACCTGAGCGCAGAAAAAGCGCAAAGAGATCCCCGTCAATATGGGCTTCTGCTTTCATTACGCTCATTATTTGCAGCGCCTCGCTCAAGCTCTTGGCTTTTTTATAGGGTCTGTCTGAGGCGGTCAGCGCTTCAAAAATATCGGCAATTGCCATCATTTTTGCGGTCAAGGGCATCTGTTCACCACGCAGACGTTTCGGATACCCGGAGCCATCCATCTTCTCATGGTGACCGCCTGCAATGTCCGGGATGGATCGCATCTGTCTGGGAAACGGTAGTTTGTTCAACATGATGATGGTTTGTACGATGTGATTATTGATAATAAAGCGCTCTTCTTCTGACAGCGTACCTTTCTCGATGGTGAGGTTGTAGATCTCGCCACGGTTATACTTATGGCGAGGCACCTTGAGCTTGAAGCCCCATGGATTGTCCGACTCACCATATTCGGCGTCTGCCCGGTCGATGATGTGGTCCTCACGGTCAGCCAGCAGGCTCTCAGCCACCGGTAGTGGTGGGGGTGCCGCGCGGGACTTCCGTTGCAACTCTTCCCAGGAGACACCTAACCGATCATCAAGGGTGCGTAACCAACGGCGATTGGCAATGGCTTTAATGCGCTCGATGCGATCTGGCGCCATATACTCGCCACCCACGTTGCACTCGGCGACAAACGCAAACTCCTCGTCCAGCTGTTTCAAGTCGGCCTGCAGTGCTGCGGCTAAATCCGTCTCACTGGCCCCCTTCGCAACCGCTTTCCAGTAGTCGAGTTCCCGCTCCCGTTTAATGACTTCAAAGCGCATTCTTATTTCATGAATACGGTCATAGAGGGTCTCCAGCTTGGTGGACTTATCGACCACATATTCCGGCGTCGTCACTTTGCCGCAGTCGTGCAGCCAACTGGCAATATGCAGCTCCTCCCACTGCGCCTTGCTCAGCGAAAAGTCGGCAAATTCCACCTCATCACTGTTACAGGCGGCTTGGGCAATCATTTTAGTGAGCACCGGCACTCGCTGGCAGTGGCCGCCCGTATAGGGGGACTTTTCATCAATCGCCCCGGCAATCAGTTTAATAAAGGCTTCCAGCAGATTTTTCTGGGCTTGTACCATCTGTCCGCTTTCAATGGTCAGGGCACTGAACCCTGCCACCGCATTAACAAACTCGATTTTCTCCTCTGACACAGTCTCCCCAGTGCCACTATCAGCCTTGGCATCAAACAGTAAACAGAGTATGCCAACCTGTTCAAACTGACGATTTCTTAAGGGAAAGGCGACGACATTGGCGGCCTCAAGCTCAACAGAATCGAGAATTAGGTGACTGCCAAAATGCTCATTGCCATTAGCACGTCCCATCGAGAAATAGAGCGGGTCCTGACTGGCAAGTGCATCGATAAACGGTGCTTTCGTCGTTAAATCAAGGGGGATTAGATGGTGATGCTGACGATGTCCCTGCGATGTCATACAACAGGCGGGGACCAACTGAGTCGCCGCCTCATTCATCAGATAAACAATGGCCCCCGAGGCAGAGCTGACCGCTACGGTTTCCTGGGTTATTTTTTCCAGCAACCGGTCGAAATCACGCTCTCCCGCCACGGATTTAATCATCTCCACAAAGTTCTTGATGGTATCCTGCATCAACTGCATGGAGTACCCCAGCTGGCCAATTTCAACAATGGCGGAACGGATAGAGACCGGCTGGTTAAAGTCAAAGCGGCGAACCTGAGAGGTCTGCCTGGCCAACTCTTTCAGCGGACGCGAGATTCGGGTGGCAATCATCAGTGCGGCAGGAATAGAGAGCAGCACAATCAAAATCGTGATGACAATAGACTGATTACGAACCAGCAGCGCCTCCGAAAGAAGTTCCGCCTTGGGCACCAGAATAATCAACGAGAGCGTTACATCGCCGGCCAGTTCAACCTTCCGTCGGGCAGCAATCCACTCGCCATCAGCCACCTCAACAATGCCATTGGCCTCTTCATCGGCATGGGGTTGTGCCAGGAAGCTTTCCAGCGTCGCGTCATCCAGCTCATCTATTTTTTTTATTTCGGTACGACGCAGGGTTCCTTCCCTGACCAGCGATTCAGCGTGGGATGTCGCCAGGACCTGCTGCGCCTGATCAATCAGAAACAGTTTGGTGGAAGGAGTGACCCTGCTCCGTGCCAGCGTATCCGACAGCTGCTGTAGGGTAATATCCGCAGCAACAACGCTGCCACTTTCAGCGCGGTAACGGGCGACAGTGATACCGACCTGACCGATAAAGTAGAAAAAATAGGGTCGGGTTGAGACCACCTGATCAGAGCCTTCGGCCAATTGAAACCAGGGTCTGGCCGTCGGGTCATAGGGAGTCTGACCAAGATCGCGAACCACCAGCGGTTGCTGTGCCTGATCATAGTAGTAGCGGTGCATCAGACCGACCCCTGTGTCTGTTTCAATATTATCTATTACATAGTGCGCCCCCTGAGGGGCGTTAAACTGCAACTTCAAGTAGTCGGTATTCAACTTGCGTACTATAAAGTACTCTTTGCTCCGGTAACCAACCTCCAGTGCCGTCATTTCGGGAATTTTGTTCAACGCACTGATCAGCAGTGGCAGCCGCTCTGCCCTGGTTTGATAGTTTTGATCGGATAGCAGTGCAGAAAAGGAGAGCAGATCAACGGTACTATTGACTGGCTGGTAGGTTCCGTTAAATTTAACCACTACGTCCTGTGCCACCCGGTCAAACATGCGCTGCGCTTCGCCAATCACCAGTTGAGAAATTTTCTGGTAGTGAAACCCACCGAGCAACAGACCTAACAGCAATACAAAGGAGATGATAGCCACAAAAAGGTGGACACGAATAGGGAAGCTGAACCGTCGCTGCTGTGGCGTTTGGGGCGATCTTGACACACTACACTCCTGATAATCGGCCTTGATTAACTGGGGAGGACGAATGGTTAACTCATTAAATCAGTCTATCGTGCAATCCGGCAATAGCCAGCCCACCGGCATGATTAACCAACAGCAGAGTGTCAGAGGTAATTGGGCAGGTGGGATCGTTAATTACAAAAACATGCAAATTTGCGCTGCAGAAATTTATATTCGAGCCGTTATAATTCCTGATTATAGAAATATTCCTAACAAAAACTATTCATAAAGCAGTATTGTTTATGCTCCGAACGTTATTAAATATCAGATTGAAATATAAGTTCTGGCTCGTCAATGCCGTCTCATTTTCCACCCTCTGCGTGCTAGTGCTCTATGCCATGCATACCGAAACGGAACAACGTCTGGCCGCCGCATCCGATGCAGCCAAACAGCACCTTGCACAGACCGTACAGATGGTGCAGGGTATGGATGCGGTTGAGTTAATCAATGCGGTACGTCATACCCGTGACCACTTTATTATTGACCAGCAATCAACGCCTGTTACCCCAAACGCTTTGAAACTGCCGACACCATTGGTTAAACAGGCACTGAAGAACCGTGACACCATTAAACAGGTCGTCAACGCACCGGGAGTATCGTCTAGCCAGCCAATCATACTGGTAACCCTAATGAAGCACCCGAGCAACGGAACTCACCTGGGAGTCGTTACCGAGAGTGCCTCATTTGGTCAGGTTTTCCGCAGTGAAGCGGGCCGTTATGCCATTGTAGTACTGGTGCTGATGTCTGCCCTGCTGGTCGCCTCGCAATTACTGATCAGTTTTATTGAGCGCCATATCAACAAGCTAAAAGATGTCATGCTCCACGTTCAGAGCCAGAAAGATCTGACAGCTCGCGTGGCCATAGACTCTAGCGACGAAGTCGGCCAAATGGCCGCAGCCTTTAACCTGATGCAAGATGGCCGACTTAAAACCATAAAAACCATCAGGGGCTCTGCGGAGACACTGAACAACACCTCTACCTCACTATCCCAGGCGTGCCGAGACAACAAAAAGGGAATGGATCGTCAATCATTACAGTCGGATCAACTCGCCTCCGCGATGCTGCAAATGAGTGGTGCTGCCAATGAGATTTCCCAGCGAGCGGTAGAGACCCATCAGATTTCAGAAGTAGCCTCCCAGAAAACCAAAGAGGGGGCGCGGTTGGTTAAAGAGACCAAGCAAGCGATTACCGCATTGAGCGGCAACATATCTGAAGCGGCACTGATGGTCTCTAGTCTCAATGCCGATAGTCAGAAAATTGAGAGTGCCACCGAAGAGATCAGAGCTATTGCCGATCAAACCAACCTGTTGGCGCTAAACGCGGCTATTGAGGCGGCCCGTGCTGGCGAATCGGGTCGAGGATTTGCGGTGGTCGCCGACGAGGTACGCAAGCTGGCCATTCATGCCCAGGAGGCGACCAATCAAATTCAGACAGTCGTTGCGACAATTAAGCAAGAAACGACCAGCATCAATCAGACGATGGTCGATAGTAAAACCCGTGCCGACGAATGTGTGACCGCCGCCGCCAATGCCGCCGCCTCCATCAGTGAGATCAACGATACCGTTAGCCAGGTCACCGATAAAAACATGATGATTGCGGCAGCAGCAGAGCAGCAGAGCCAGACCTCAGAGGAGATCAATAACAGTATTCAGCTGATTCGGGATGATACCCAACAGGTGTATATCAACACCGAATCTATCGCCGAGAATAGCCAGCGAATCAAGGATGAAGCGGAGCACCTGTTCAGTACCGTGAGCGCTATGCGTGTTGAGTAAATTGAAGCTTTGCTTTTGGTCATGTCACTTATCACCCAACCTATGCTATCCTAAAAATAGATAGACCATTAAGAGGGTAATCACGATTAATGGTCTAGTTATTGTGAATCAGAATCGTATTGTGGGAGCCGTTTGATGGGAACATCACGCTACCTTATTATTCTTCTCGGCTGGATTAGCATAGCACTCGGTGTGGTGGGTATTTTTCTCCCATTGCTGCCGACAACTCCGTTTATTTTGCTGGCAGCCTGGTGCTTTAGCCGCTCTTCCCCACTGTTTCATAACTGGCTAATATCTCACCCCAAACTGGGCCCTATTGTCACCACATGGCATCAAGGTGATCTCCCGATCAAGGTGAGAAACCGCATTCTTGTGGTCATGTGGTGCAGCCTTACGCTATCCATGCTGCTCATTGGCAAACTATGGCTGATTGCCTTGCTGCTGATTACCGGCACGGCGGTGACCATCTATATTATGAAAAAGTCAGTTGTATTTGAGCATGGCTAACCAGGGCCAGTTCAAGATTGACCCCAATATTCCGATATAGTGTTAATAGAGATTCATAAAGGTGGCAGTTAGACAATGGCCGTATTCTATGTTCATGAACCCTCACGCGGCATTGTTACACCACTGGACGACAAGTATCGGATACGGCAAATTCTGGCCCCCGAAGAACTCAATGAAATTCAGAAAACTCACCGCATATTAACGCCTCATCCTGAAAAATACCCAAAGCCACAGGGTGAGTCCTCTCGCGAAAGCAGGGAAGCAGCTAACGCCTATGCACAAACCCGAGATCAAGCCTCAGAAAACCGAATTAAGGATCTTGCACGAACAGTAATGTCATCGCCAGTCATCACAATTAACATCAACCGTAGCTTGTTTGATGCGTGGACATCAATGCAGCAGCATGAGATTAATCACCTTGTCATCACCGATGAAAACCGTCTCTTGGCTGGCCTGCTATCAGAAAAGAATATACTACCTTACTTGATCAACAAGCCTGTCACACCTATCGAAGACGTAACTCTGGACATTTTCTGCCAACGCACACTGCTGTCTGCCACACCCGACACCGACCTCTATGAACTGGCCCAGGTGATGTTGGAAAACCGCCTTGATGGAATCGTCATTATCGAAAACAACGCCCTGCAAGGCATTATTACCTACCCCGACATCATTAAAGTGCTATTGAGAGTGCAGCAACTGGAAGCCTTTGCTTAAGCGGAGTTCACTTTCTGCTTTCTACTTTTCAAACCGTGCTGCTTTTGGGCCGACGGTCACTGTTAATAAACTTAGCCACAAATACCGCCGTTCCGTATCGTTCAAAAGAGGCTTTCATCAACCGGTTCAGTGCCGCCATGACCTGATCATACTCGCCAAACAGCTGGGTACTCATGCGATTAGGAATCACTTCAAGGGCCGTCTCCTGCTGCAACTCGTCAATCAAGGCGAGAATCGGCTTTTTATATTGATCTTGCAAAGGGTAATAACTTAACTCCACGGAAAGGTTCATAAAACCTCCTCTTAAACTGCCATTGCAATTGATGCCACACTACCAGGGTAGAATCTCGCCACCGGAGTGCCAAAAAGTCCCCGTTTTATAAATAGTTAACTCATCAATACGCTGCGCCAGCCGTTCTGCTGCGGTCTGTGGTGAAATATCACCGGCATAACCCACCATGGATGTCTGGACAAACCCCGGATGAAGCATTGCCACCGCAACACCCTGAGACTTCAAATCACACGCCAGTGACATACCCGCCGCATTTAACGCCGCTTTGGACATGCGATAACCATAATAGCCGCCGGAGGTGTTGTCGGTGATAGACCCCATGCGGCTGGTAATCAACGCGACCTTGGCACCCTCGTGAAGTTGTGATTGTAAGGCGTAGGTAACACGCAAGGGGCCAATGGCATTCACTTCGAACTGGTGAGTGACCTGGTCAAAATCCAGATCACTTAAGGTTTCATTAGAAAAGATACCGGCATTGTTGATAAGAATATCAATAGACCGCTCACCCAGCGCCTGTTTTAAACGGTCAACCCCTGCCGGGTTAGACACATCAACACCGGCGACAACTTCAATATCCAACGCCAATAATTGGTCAGATGGGTTTCGACACACACCCACAACATTTGCTCCCCGCTGCTTGTAGTGTATGCAGAGCTCTAGCCCTATACCTTTGTTAGCGCCAGTGATTACTACGGTTTGAGTCATTTTATGCTCCCTGTTTTCGATTTTCATACGGCAGATGCCAGGCCCGCCATTCACTTTATCAGTTTGATCAATTCACGAAAGGCATCCCCTTCAGCCAGTTGTTGCAGCTCCAGCAACACGGCTTCGACACAGCTTAACTGGGCACCACGCTGCAACATCATCTGTAGCCCGTACTCTTTATTCTGTTGCAACCGTGAAGCGACGGCATCGGCAACCACGGTCACCTCGTAATCATTCTCCAGTAGATCCTGGGCGGTCTGATAGACACAGACATGGCTTTCGATGCCCGCCAGAATGACCTGTTGTCGCCCCTCACTTTCGAGTCGTTGCCGAAACATGGCCTCGCCAAAACCGCTGAAGGCTTTTTTGGCTATCGGCTGTTCAGGGGCCAGCCGTACAGCAAGAGACTCAACCGTAGGACCCAGTTTGTCCGGCAGTTGTTCCAACCAGATAATCGGGACATTCAATAGCTTCGCTCCATCAATCAGCACCCCTAGCTGATTAATCATCCGCTCACTATCCGCCATAATCTTCGCCAACTTACCCTGCACATCCACAACAACAAGTACAGCCTGCTCTACGCGTAATGCCACGTTACCCTCCTGTCAACGACCTTCGTTTTCATCAAACAAACATACGCTTTTAGACCCTGTGTAGCAATAATTCATGGGTCCGTTAGAACCAATCGTAATTACCGGTAATTCAGTTTTAAGTCTAGAATAATTAACAGAAGTTGCTTTAAAACCGGTTGCTTGAGTTCATCTCAAAATAAAGCGCTTACTATTAATCAACGGGCATTGAGGTCTATCCATTTGAGATTTATCCTGGTTTTGCGTCTGAGTTGATTATTATGAAAAATCGTTTTTTCACACTGCTGCTGCTTGCCGCCAGCACACATGCCGCTGCCCTGGAGTCCGTATCTCTCCAATTGCGCTGGACCCACCAATTTCAATTTGCCGGTTATTATGCTGCGGTGGAGAAAGGGTTCTATCAAGAGGCGGGGCTTGATGTCACGCTGCTACCGAATGGTCCCGATAAGAAGCTCAATACCATTGAAACAGTATTGCAGGGTGATGCCGACTTCGGGGTTGCCAATTCAGGGCTGGTATCCGTTAGAGTTAAAGGCGAGCCAGTGGTCGCATTGGCCAGCATTTTCCAGCACTCGCCGATCGTCTGGCTGGTCACTGACCCTAATATTCGTACCATTCATGATCTGGTGTCAAAAAGAATCATGATTCAATTGCCACCCTACGAAAGTATCGAGCTTCTGGCACCATTTATTGCCGAAGGGATTGCGCATGAGTCGCTCAACCTGATCCAGACTTCCTTTTCTGTCGATTCGCTGATCAATGGTGAAACCGATGCCTTTAATGCCTACACCACCAATGAACCCTTTTATTTACTGCAGCATGGCGTCACCTTCCACACCATCAGCCCCAGAACCTACGGTATCGATTTTTACGGTGATGTACTCTTCACCACGGAAAAGACCCTCAGTGAAAAGCCGAAACTGGTTCAGCGGTTTAGAGACGCCAGCCTGAAAGGGTGGCAGTATGCGATGGAGCATACTGACGAGATGATTGAGCTGATTCATCGCAAGTATGCCCCTCATAAATCCATTGAGCACCTGCACTACGAAGCGTCAAGAATGCAGCGGTTGATCCTGCCACAGCTGGTGGAGATTGGTCACATGAATCCAGGCCGATGGCAGCATATTGCTCAGGTTCATGCCTCCTTTGGCCTGATCCCGGCGGAGTTTGATCTAAGTGGTTTTTTGTATGACCCTACCCCCAAAAGCAATACCTGGATGTTCTATCTAATTATTGCTGCCAGCGCCCTGGCAGCGGTTGTTTTTCTGATGACATCAGCCCGCTACTATAAGTTGAGCCGGCGATTGATGCTGGAGATCAGCAACCGTAAGAAAATTGAAGCCAAGCTCCATAAGCTGGTGCTGACCGACTATCTTACCGGGGTCCGTAACCGGCGACATTTCTATCAGGCGGCCGATACTGAACACCAACGTTTCGAGCGATACCACCATCAATATGCACTGGTTATTGTTGATATCGACTACTTTAAACGGGTTAACGATGACTACGGCCACCTCGAAGGTGACAAAGTGCTCTACCAAGTGGCAATGATTCTACAAAACGAGGCCCGCAAACCTGACACTGTCGCTCGTATCGGGGGCGAGGAGTTTGTCTATTTATTACCAGAAACCTCACTGGAAGAGGCGCAGATTATCGCCGAACGGGTTAGAAAACAGGTCGAAGCCACCACGATTCTATTAGATGATGGCCGCACGATCTCTGTAACGGTCAGCATTGGAATCGCTATCGCCACAAAACAGGATCAGCAATTTGAACAGGTACTGACACGGGCCGATCAAGCACTCTACAAAGCAAAGGCTGAGGGACGCAATAAAGTCTGCCTCAGCCATTAGTTAAGACGTTATCCCCCTCAGCATGATAGGTACTATGGATTTTTATAGAAATCTGACCAGGATCATATTCAGCTTTCGCCACCCTGTGGCATGGTAGCGATTTCATAATACCCATTGAAAAATCAGTTTTGTTTCACGAAGACGTGCTAAGAAGCGATTACGCGAATAGGAGTGTCGACCATGAAGCCCTTATTAAAGCGCATTTTTATTCCTGTTTTAACCATCACCTCATCGACTCTGCTGGGTATCACGCCCGTTGCGGCAGAGACACCAACACGAGGCCCGGTGCCGTTTAAACAGTTTGATACCAATCAAGACGGTGTTATTTCGGAGCAGGAGTTCAAAGAGTTACACCAGCAACGCAGGTCAGCATCGGCTCCCCCCGGCAACCCCATGAGGGAGGCAGCCGCAATGCCACCGTTCGAGTTTTTTGACACCAACGGTGACAAAACCATCACGCCGCCCGAACTTATCGCCGGGCAGCAACTGCACCGCCAGCGACAAAAAACTAAAGCTGCCGGTGGGGCCAACCGCCCGGGCATGAAGATGCCTCACTTCAGCGACTTTGACTTAAACCAGGACGGAGCGCTCACAGAGCAGGAGTTCTACGACGCGCGAAACAACCGAATGAGCGCCAGATCCTCACAAGGTTACCCGATGAAAAATGCAGCCCACGCACCGTCGTTCCAGGATATCGATAGCAACGGCGATGGGCGCATCAGCCCGGAGGAGTTTCTGGCCCACCAGGCACAACATTCGATGCGCAATAAAAGTCAGATGGGCCGGGAGTAGGCTAACACCTTACGTAGCAGCTCGTCTTCATCAATCGGCTTGGCGATTTGGCCAGTCATACCGGCCGCCTTGCATTGCTCTATATCGCTAACCATGGCATTGGCCGTCATAGCGACGACGGGAAGATCGGCAAAACGGCTATCTACCCGAATTTTTCGAGTTGCTTCGTAACCATCCATCTCGGGCAT
>JBFKTM010000046.1:0-10813 GCA_041636295.1 Oleiphilaceae bacterium | reverse complement strand
GCCATCCACATGACCAGGGCACCACAAACAAGGAAGTAGAATGTATCTATTGCATACTGCAAATGAAAAATATTGTTTTCCATCTTAAGCCCTCCGCACTAGGCTTAGCTGAATGATTAAATCTAAAATTTATTTTTTGAGCGATTAAACTGCATCAACACCGGTTTCGCCGGTACGGATACGGATAGTCTGCTCAAGGCTGGTCACGAATATTTTCCCGTCACCGATTTTTCCAGTATTCGCCGCTTTAGTAATCGCTTCGATAACCTGGTCTAACAAGTCAGTACCAATGGCAACTTCAACTTTTACTTTAGGAAGAAAGTCCACTACGTATTCCGCACCGCGGTATAGTTCAGTGTGACCTTTCTGGCGACCGAAACCTTTTACTTCTGTTACGGTGATACCCTGTACGCCAATTTCTGACAACGCTTCACGAACGTCATCGAGTTTAAAAGGCTTGATAATGGCAGTTACGAGTTTCATTTAGTTTCTCCTTTATACCCGCCGAATTTTTAGTTTTTTGGTCAGCTGACCGGAACTATTACTACGCACCTGGTAACTGTGCGGATTGTACGTAGTATTAGCATTAGCTGTGCCAATGAGTAAAATAACATAAAAAACAGCTAGATAGCGTGTATTAATTTTGGTTTGGTAAATTAAGAGGCCCAATTATAGCGCATTGCTTCCGTTTGCGAACTGATGTAGTGCAGAAACGGGGCAGCAATAGTAAAAAGGCACTATATGAGTGCATTACGGTCTTTTGATCTAGGAATTGTTGATTGGCTGACGATTACTTTTCGGGTTGCCGCTATTTACCACGGAATAAACTAGCGGATCACGACTAGCGTGTTAAAATAACCGCCCTAACTTTAGTTTGCGTCGCCGGTGCGATGTTGACAACATTTATTACTGCCTGATTCAGCATCAAGCCAAGTAACGGAATTATAAGGAGCTATTGGTAATGTTAACCCCACAGCAACTGTTGAATTCTCTTCAAGAGCAGGTTGGTCAATTTATTCCAGATGTGGCTAAATCGGCTCAGGATGACCTTCATAATCACATTAAAATGGTCGTAAGCAGTGTCCTGACCAAACTGGATTTAGTGACTCGGGAAGAGTTTGATACCCAGTCAGCCGTGTTACAGCGAACTCGCGCCAAGTTGGAGCAACTGGAGCAGCAAGTAAGCAAAATGGAGCAAGACCTGGCTTCAAAATAGTTCCATCAGGTAGTGCTTGGGGCCAGGTTGGTTTTAACTAGACTTCAAATAAGGTCACGGCCTCTTTAGACCGATAGATACACCGATAACCTAACCGATTATCGGTGTATTTAAAAAACAGGTGTGCCAGACGGCGCACTAATATGGATCAAGACCTCCTCCCGATTATTTTTGTCATAAACGATAGATATAAGGAAGGGGGTATTAATAGCAAGGAATGCTATGTCCCTTTCAATTATATATAGTCGCGCCCGCGTGGGCGTTAGCTCACCATTAGTGACCGTCGAAACCCCTATCTCCAATGGGCTGCCGAGCTTATCTATTGTTGGTTTACCTGAAACAGCCGTTAAAGAGAGTAAAGACCGTGTTCGCAGTGCTCTGATAAATTCTGGCTTTGAATTCCCTACTCGCCGTATAACGATTAACCTCGCTCCAGCCGATCTGCCTAAAGAAGGGGGGCGGTACGATTTGGCGATTGCTCTGGGAATCCTGGCTGCGTCACATCAAATTCCTATGGAGCGGCTGGATAAACGTGAGTTTGTGGGGGAGCTGGCGCTCACTGGTGAACTAAGGGCGGTGCAAGGCTGCCTGCCTGCGGCGATGGCCTGTGGTAAGGAAGGGCGAACGCTTTATGTACCGATGCAAAATAGCGACGAAGCAGCACTCTGCCGTTCCACCGAGGTGCTCGCGGCCAACCATCTGCTGGATGTCTGCGCTGACCTTAAAGGCGAGAGCAAACTGGCTGAAGTGACCTTTGATGCTGACAATATAGAGCACCTGACAATTCCTGACCTGAGCGAAGTGAAAGGGCAATTTCTCGCTCGTAGAGCATTGGAGATAGCCGCTGCCGCAGGATTAAATCTACTGTTCTTTGGCCCACCGGGCACCGGCAAGAGTATGTTGGCCTCCCGTTTACCGGGTATTTTGCCCGGTCTTACTGATAATGAGTCGCTCGAAGTGGCCGCCATACACTCTATTAGCGGGCAACCGCTCAGTGCTGCGACCTGGGGGCGACGGCCATTTAGATCGCCTCACCATACCGCCTCGGCAGTGGCGTTGGTGGGGGGCGGGAGTTCGCCTAAACCGGGCGAAATTTCCCTGGCGCATAATGGGGTGCTGTTTCTTGACGAGTTGCCCGAATTCAGCCGCAAGGTGCTGGAAGTCTTACGTGAACCGTTGGAAAGTGGCCAGATTGCTATTTCCCGAGCGGCCTCTCAAATTACCTTTCCGGCCCGTTTTCAGTTGGTTGCTGCAATGAATCCTTGTCCTTGTGGATATCATGGACATCCGAGTATTGAGTGTACCGACACGCCACAGCAGGTGGCAAAGTATCGACAAAAACTGTCAGGGCCATTATTGGATCGGTTTGATCTGCATGTGGAGGTACCGGCACAGGCGGGCGATGTACTGACCAGAAAGTCTCTCAACTCAGAAAGTAGCCAGACGGTCAGGGAGCGGGTGTTAAGGGCTAGAGCGTTGCAGTTTCAACGATCCGGTAAAGCCAATCGTGATCTGTCGGGTGATGAGCTGGAGGCCGTATGTAAACTGAATGAGCAATCACGGGTTTTGCTGGAGAGCGCAATGAATCGTCTGGGGCTCTCGGCTCGGGCATTCCACCGTGTCTTGCGGGTAGCCAGAACCATCGCCGACCTGCAGCAGGTGGAAACGGTCTCTACCCAGCACATTACCGAAGCGTTGGGTTATCGTAAGCTGGATCGCAGGGCGACATGATGATTGCTGAAGCATGTAAGAAAGTTTCTACGTGATGGAATAATCCAGTTATTTTGAGTACGCCAATGGCGTATGTTTTGTTTTATGGTTATTATTGAAACAAGTATATCCACTAAATATATTAAGCAGCTCATGTCGGATGATCAATACAGAGAGTTGCAAGAAGCGCTCGTTAGCCGTCCTGATTTAGGTGATATAATCCGAGGTTCGGGTGGGTTACGAAAAGTGCGCTGGAAACTGGAGTCCGTAGGTAAAAGTGGTGGCGTTCGAGTCATCTATTATTGGGTGGTTGATGATCATCACATTAGAATGTTGTATGTCTATCCTAAAGGTAGGCAAGAAAACTTAACATCCGAGCAGTTAAATACTTTGAGAACAATAATCGATAGGTGGTGAAATGGATGATAAAGATTTCAATGAGTTATTATCTAGCGTCCAAGAGATGGACAGCATTGTAAAGAAAAATGCTAAACCATCACGCGTAACTGAATTTGCAGAACCTGAAGTCAAAACTATTCGAGATAAAATTGGTTTGTCGCAAACTAGATTCGCGGTTTTGATTGGAGTCAGTCGGCGTACACTGGAAAACTGGGAGCAAGGTCGTCGTCATCCTACCGGCCCAGCCAGGGCTTTACTACGTATTTTAGATAAAGATCCGGAATCTGCTTTACGTGCTTTGCATGGTTAAAGAGGAAATATTAAATTGACCGGTTGCCGTTAAGGCTGCATAGCCACCGGTCAATGGCTGTTAGATGTTAATCGTCTTATGATATTGATCGATCCTGATTGTGGTCGAACGCTATAGTTAGCAATTAAGCAACAAGTCGGCCGTTTTATCTGGCCTTCAGAGCTTTGGTTATCTTGAAAAAACCTCTTTGCCCTGCAACAGGGTCATGACCACTTTGGCATTTTTAATCGCTTGGTGCGACTTATCCATGATTTGCCGATCCAACACCACTATATCGGCGGACTTGCCGACTTCGATTGATCCCGTTACAGTCTCAAGCCCTAGAGCACTGGCGGCATTGATGGTATAGGCGTCTACTGCGGCACGAACATTCGGCAAACCTCGGTCTTTTAGCTTAACTGCATTGGCAATGCCTGCCAGTGGGCTGAGCGGATTCACGTTCCAGTCGCTGCTCAGGGTTACATTAGCGCCGCTATCGTAGACCTCTCTCAGGGGAATCAACTGATGTGCCCGTTGCTTGCCGATGAGCGGCACCGCCCAGTCATGATCGGCGTTCCCCAGATAATCTGAGCCGACCTGAAAATCGGCATCAATATTGAGGGAAGCGAAACGGTTCATATCTGCTGGATCGATCATCTCGATATGGGTCATCGCGTAGTGCTGTTGTGAACCTGCTTTTCTTGCTGTTTCGATGGCGTCCATGGCATCCCGAACACCGCCGTCACCAATGGCGTGAATATGCGCCCCATAACCAATATCGGCTAATGCGGTAAGCCACGACGTCATCTGCTGTGGCGGGATATAGTTAATGCCGTAGGGCGATTCCGGAAAATAGGTGAAGGTATAGGGGGCTAATGTCTTGGCGGTGCCGTTGACGATAATGCCATCGCTGTACATTTTTACCTGATCAACAATCAGTAAACTGTTTTTATTGCCATTTTGAATGCGTTTTAAGAAATCCAGCTGTTCAGCCTGTTTGATATGAGGGTAGATCCAGGGGCGAACCGAAACACGAGCGGTCAGTTGACCGTCGGCCTGCACCGCTTTCCATACCTCATACCAGCCACGCTTCCAATAAAGACGGCCGTCGCCTACCGTGGTGATGCCGTTTTCCGCTGCTTCATGCAGGCCGTTCAGTAGTCCGTCGTAGCTTTGTGAAAACTGGTTCTGCAGGCTGTTCCAGGCCTGCTCCATCACTTGATCGCCCGCATTGTCGATTAGAATGCCCAGCAACTCGCCTGTCTCCGGGTCTTTCATGATTTTGCCTCCTTGTGGGTTTGGTGTCGTTCGATTGATACCGGCACGAGCCAGTGCAACCGAATTGACCCACATGGAGTGAGATGTCTGTTCCATGATAATAACGGGGCGATCCGGAAAGATGCGGTCAATAATTGTCAGCGGTGTGTTTTCTTCCTCATCGCTAAGGGTTAAATCAATGCTGTGTCCCCAGCCGATAACCCACTGATCGGGTGTTGAGTTTTCCAGGCAGCGACGCAGGTAAGGAGTCTGCTCAGAAGGCGTTGCTTCAGGGGAGAGTTCACAGTTGCCACCCGCCTCGGAGGCCGCTTCAAAAATATGGTTATGGTTGTCGATAAAGCCGGGTAGTACTTGCTGCCCTTTCAAATCGATAACCTCTGTCGCTTCATCAACCCAGTCTGCGACGATAGCCGATTGCCCCACTGCGGCTATTTTTCCGTCCTTGACCGCAATGGCTTCGGCAAAGGGTTGATCGGGGTTGGCAGTATAGATCTGGGCATTGGTGAGGATAAAGTCCGCTTTTGCCGATTCTGCGGCGGCGAGCGGTGTACCTTGTGCCAGCAGTACTCCAGTATAGAAGAGGAAAGATGAAAAACGGCTAAAACGCTTCATTAAGATTCTCCAGCGTGAGCGTGTTGATAATAGAGGTAACCAGGCCGGGATGAGATCATCCTCAAAGCATAGCGCATCCTGGCCATTGAAACAGTGTGAATGTAATCAGTACTTAAAGGTCGCGTTGCGGTAGACCTCTTTGCCGGCCAACAGTGTTTGCAGTACCTTGGTCTGGTTGATCTGACTAGCATCGATTTCAAACAGGTTCTGACTGAGCACCACCATATCGGCCTCTTTACCGACTTCGATGCTCCCGACTCGGTCTTCCTGTCGCATGACATAGGCTGCGTCCAGGGTATAGGCGTTAATCGCCGCATCCAATGACAAGTTCTGGGGGGCGCGGGTTACGGCATGTTGTAAGCCAATAAACGGGTTAAACGGGCTGACACTCCAATCGCTACTCAAGGTGACGCGGGCTCCGGCTTCATTCAGGCTTTTCAGCGGTACCAGATTGTCGGCTTTCTCTGTACCGATATAGTCAGCGAGTTCTCCCCAGTGAGCAGGGTTGGTGAAGTCACCCGCTACCTGGCAGTCTGCCGTTACATTAAGCTCGGCAAAGCGCGGGTAGTCGCTGGGGTTGAGTATTTCAACATGGGTCAGGCGGTGCCGTCCGGCATCACTGGCAGCGGCTTCGATCGCGTTGAGCGATTCATGAATGCCTCGTTCGCCAATGGCATGAATATGGAAGTCAAATCCGGCGGGTTCCAGCTCTGCAATGTAGTGCTCCAGACGTTGTTGGCTGAAATAGTTAAGCCCCCGGTTGCCGGGAATGCCGAGCAGGTCAAACTCATAAGGGGTATGCATGGCGGCCGTGGTATTGGAGGGAATACCGTCGCTGTAAAGTTTGATCTGATTGATACGCAGCAGGCTGTTGGCATCATTACGATAGAGCGACTTTAATGTGGCGAGTTGCTCCGCATCGTTTTCTTCCGGGTAGGCCCATAATCCGAGAACCACGCGGGCGGTCAGTTTGTCATTTTGTGCAACGGCTTGCCAGGTCTTATGGTGATCTCGCTTCCAGTAGGCACGGGCGTCCGCAATGGAGGTTATACCGTGTTTGGCCAGCTCGGGCAGGGTGTATTCCACCAGCCCGTCATAGTCATTTTTCAGGCGTTCAGGTGTTGGTGCCATCGCAATGTGCATCACCAGTTCGCCCGCATTATCGATAAGAAGCCCGGTTGGTTCGCCGCTTGTGGCGTCCTTCATTATTACGCCGCCGACGGGGTTGGCAGTATGCTTATCAATGCCAGCCAGCGCTAATGCCTTAGAGTTAACCCACATGGAGTGGGAAGTCTGCTCCATAATAATCACCGGGCGATCCGGGACGGCTTCATCCAATATAGCGACCGGGTTCCGCTTCGCCTCGAGCAGCGTGTTGATATCGTGGCCATAGCCTACCAGCCACTCACTATTGGGGAATTGCTGTGCCGCTTTTTTGATAACAGCAATGTATTTTTCCGGATTGGTTTGGTCAATATTGAGTTCGAAGTGATTGTTGTCAGAACCAGACTCGAGTGGGTGTATATGTACATCGTGAAATCCGGGCATGATCATTTTACCTGCCAGATCGATAATTTTTGCGTTGGCCGTTGCATAGTTGGCGGCTTCCGTGTTGCTACCCACGAATTTAATAATGCCATCTTCGATGACGACAGCTTCTGCCCAAGGCTGATTAGGGTTAACCGTATAGACAGCACCGTTTTTGTAAATGGTGACAAGCTGGCTAGTACTGTTGGTGCTGGGGAAATCCGCCAACGCCTCTTCATTACAGCCGACAAGCCCTAATGTGGAAGCAGCCATGGCACTTATCAGCGTTTTCTTAACCAAGCTCTGACGAAGTCTGGATG
The DNA here is from genome assembly GCA_041636295.1 of Oleiphilaceae bacterium. GTDB lineage: Bacteria > Pseudomonadota > Gammaproteobacteria > Pseudomonadales > Oleiphilaceae > Alkalimarinus. Next base: position 3,462 of record JBFKTM010000046.1, on the reverse strand, counting down.
TCTCATTTTTTATACTGTTTTTCATACGGCTACACTCACTTACCCGGTTGATGAAATCGAGACGTAAACCATAACGTCTCAAGGTAAGTAACAAGATAGCAATGCCAAGGTAACAGCAAGGTAACAGCGAAACAGGTGTCGGCGCAGAACATAAAAGAAAGCCGCATGAGCATTCATACGGCTTCAAGGGGTCTTGAAGGAAGACAGAGTCACCAACGTTTTGCAGTGATTCTATGGTTCAGTATAGGGCATTACGAAACTGAAATTGGTTGATTAGTGAGCAGTTTATGTTAAAGATCGTAAAATTGTTTAGGTGTTGTCATAACAAATCCAGAACTGCTCGCTCGTTTCTTTACTATAATGAATAGCGTCCTCCCTCGGATAATGGGCTATGACAAAAAACACGCTAACCCCTCACCTCGTCCTTGAAAGAGCGATCGCTCTTGCGGAAAAAAGCTCGTGGGAAGCTTTTAGTTTGACTGAATTAGCTGCACTTCTTGAATGCTCCTTGAGTGATATAAAACGTTTCTACCGCTCTAAAGACGATATGGCCGAAGCATTTTTTAACCGAGCCGATGATGCCATGTTGAGTTTATCGACCGCTGTAGAGTATCGAAACCTGACAAGCGATGACAAACTGTTCGAATGTATTATGGCTTGGTTCGAATATTTGACACCCTACCGACCGTTGGTGCGCGAGATGCTCGCTTATAAATTGGAGCCCGGACATTTTCACCTGCAGGCACACGGCATTACTCGGGTCAGCCGAACCGTACAGTGGTTTCTTGAGGCGTCCGATAGAAAAAACACGGGAATAAAGCGAATTGCTGATGAAATTGCTGTGACGTCTGCCTATCTTACCAGCTTCAGTTTTTTCCTCTTTGATGAAAGCAAGCAACATACGAATACTCGATCCTTGCTAAAAAGCCTGATCAGCAAAATAGATCAAGGCCACCGGCTGTTTTCCTGATATTGCTTAGCTACTTTTTTGGACGCTCCTTTATAGCTTACTCGAACCAAGAAATGCGGCTCTTCTCGTGAAATATTAAGTGGCCAATCTTGCTGCGAACAGATGGTCTCGACCAAATAGAGACCAACTCCGTAGCCATAGTCGCCCGACGCAGGTGGGGTAGAGGGCGTGGGTTGTTTATCATTTGGCTGATCTCCAATGGGGTTGCTGACGGTAATACTTGTTGGGTCGGCAGCAATGGTTATAGTGCCGGGTGCACTGTATTGAAAGGCGTTGCGAACCAGATTGCCGACCACCATCTGCAGCAGTGTTAGTTCGATCTCGATGATGAGACCCTGTGGAATATCGACCGTTACCTCTACGGATTTTTGTTGTAGCAAATAGCGGTTCATGGCGACGATATCCTGCACCAGACGAGCCAGATGGACCTTGGTTTTAGGTCGAGTGTGATTTTGGGTTTTGTGCTGGCCTGACCATAGCCACAACAGGCAGTCAGTGGTGGAGAGCATATTATTGTTGGCCCGCCGCATGCGTCCCAGCTTGGATTGATGGCTGGCATTGAGCCCTTCCGGTTTTTTTTCAAAAAGGTCCAGCGCCGCTTTGATAATGGCTAGAGGCGTTCGCAGTTCATGGCTTAAGGTGCGTAAGAAACTCTTCTCACGTTGGTTATGATTTTCAATGGTGGTGATTGATGTTTCCAGTCGGTCGGCAACCCGGTTGAGTTCGGTAAATTTTAGTTGGCTGGAGCTCAACGGGAGTCTTTGCGTATCATCTGGAGTAATGGCTGATGCCCACTTTTCCAGGGCTTGAACGGGCTGGATGATCGACCAGGCGAGGCTTTTTACCAGCAGCACCATAATAACCAGTATAAAGAGCCCAATCAGTAGCAGCAGTTCTGAGATATTTATGCCTACATCGTAGCTGTCGTCAGCAGCGTTATAGGTATGGCTGACGAATAGGTACTGGCCGGTATCGGGGTGCTTGAAGGGGAGTAAATAGGTCACCATACCCGCCCGCTCATCGCTTAACAGTTCGCCATCTTTAAGTTCGGTAGTCATGAATAGTGTTTGCAGCGTCGTTGGCAGTGTTGTCTGGTCAGCGAAGTACTGGGTGTCGGGGGAGGGTACGCTTGGTAGTTCACCGGTACGCTGCAGTGTACCCAATAGACGATCGGCTTCCAGACTTAAGAAGTAGTGGGTGGTATCGTAGATTCCCCATTGATAGACCCGGTCTACGGTTATTGAATAGATTGCGACCAGTGCCACCATCAATACAGTAACCCGTGTGCCAATGTAGCGACCGATATTAACGGTGGTTTTCATCTTCCTGCCTCAACGCAATGCCTGCACCACGCAGGGTGTGCAGCAACGGTGTTTCGTGTTTGCCATCAACGATCTGTCGTAAGCGATAGATCTGAGTTTTCAGGGCGTCTTTAGAGGGCGGCTCGTCTGGCCAGATCAGCGCTTCAAGCTGCTGTCGCGGAACCACTTTCGGACTTTGTCGCATTAGATATTCCAGCAATTGCCACTCAATGGGGCTCAGTGATAGTGTGCGATGGTTGCGGCTGGCCTGACGGGTCTTGGTGTTTAATGACAAGTCAGCAACCTGCAACCGATCGGCCGGGTTGGCGTGGCGTCGTGACAATGCCTGTAGTCGTGCGACCAGTTCCGGCAGGTCAAAAGGTTTGACCAGATAATCATCGGCCCCCCGTTCAAACCCGGCCAGTTTATCGTCTAAGGTGTCGCGGGCGGTTAACATCAGACAAGGGGTCGAAACGCCCTGCTGCCGGATAGTGGCGCACAGGGTTAAGCCATCCATACGGGGCATCATGATATCCAGCATAATTACGTCGTACTTATTTTGCCTGATGAGCTCTAACCCCATTGCGCCATTATAGGCAATGTCGCATTCGATGGATTCGGATTCCAGGTATTCGATTACCAGTGCTGCGAGGTCGAGGTCATCTTCTACTAACAGAGCAAGCATGGGTGTTATCCGTGACGTGGCCAATGGAAAGGTTTGATCTATTAATAATAGACCTTCAAAGGTAACAGCAACTTAACAAAAGGGGCATAGTGGGGGGCACTAAACCTAGGTTAATTATTTTAATTGGGTGGCAGGCTAAGGTAGGTGCACGTTGAACAATACAGGATGGATGGAAATGACATTAGCGGACATTAGTAAGGCATATTTGGCGGATCTTGAAATCGCAGATACCCCGGTTGATTTAAATTTAATCAGGCAGATTCAAAGCCGTCATATCGCCAAATATAGTTTTAATAGTCTGGCGGTGGTGCTATCACAAGATATCTCGATCGAGAGCGAGCCGGTGTTTCAGAAAATCGTGGTGCAGGGGCGAGGTGGCTATTGCTTCGAACATAACAAATTAGTCTTTGATGTGTTGTCTGAACTGGGGTTTGACGCCAGAATTTTATTGGCGAGAGTTGTTTATAACAGTGAGGCTGATGTACCTCGCACCCATCGTATTACGT
>JBFKTM010000045.1:0-10823 GCA_041636295.1 Oleiphilaceae bacterium | reverse complement strand
GAACACTTTTCAGCTGGCGTTGTTTTTTATGATGGCGAAAACATCTTACCATTTGGAGACCGCTTATTCGCCGTCCCTATTTCAGAGCTAACGCCAAACACCCGCTGAAACGCCGTGGCTAGCCTTTAAATAAAACCCGTCTTTGGAAAACAAATCGCGCCCCCGCTACCAAATAAAGAAGGTCGACATTTGTCGGCCTTTTTTTATGCGTGAGCCTTTTGTGTCAGTACTTTTATGCGTTTCGCACGTTACTTGATACTGACGCAAGAGATACTGTAGCTCTCTTGCGTCCCCTACTATTGAGCTGGCGGTGTCTTTTTAATTAGCAGCATTTTATTGGGCTCATAAAACTCTTTCTTGTGGCCAATATCCTGCAACTCGGCAATTCGTTTGCTTACATCCAGATTTTTGTCTGACTTAGGGAACTCTTCCATTACCTTTTCAAAATACATCATTGCCCGCGCCTCATCATATAGTTTGTGCGTGGGTACGCTGTACATGAGGCCGTTCTGATAGAGTGCCTGGGCTCTAACGTTGTCTGGGTAGGAGGTATCTTCATAGATATGTAGATAAGCTCGCTCAGCGTCAAGCACTTTGCCTGTACTTATAGCCTGCACAGACGTATCGATCAGGTCGGGTTCCATGGCATTGCTGGCCTCTGCCCTCTCCCGGACATCTTCCGCAACCATATTAACCTGAAGTGCGCCGTAACTGACTGCCGATAACCCCCAACCTACGCCACACCCCTGAAGTACCAACGTGCTCACTAACAATACCGTGGCCATTCTTAGCATTATTCATCTCTCCGTGTTGTTGAATCCGCTCAACATTGCAGTTCAGGTTATTGTATTTCAAGGAATAAAAGTAACACGAATTCTACTGCAAGTTAATCGGTTGCCGGGAGCATGGGTACAAAAGAGACCGGGAGCACATTTTTAGTTGATAGCTTTCCTTTTGACATTACGCCTCGAATCAGATTTTGGCCTCCCAGGAAGCGCCCTATCGGCAACACTATACGCCCGCCTTCAGCTAACTGGGCAACCAGTGTATCCGGTATATTTTCGGGAGCTGCGGTCACGATAATGGCGTCGTAGGGAGCGTACTCCTGCCACCCTTCGTAACCGTCTGCCACTCGAAACTGAACATTGGTATAACCCAGTTTCCCTAACGTAGCAGCAGCACGTTTAGCCAGCGTCGTAATTCGCTCCACGGTATAGACCGTTTCCGCCAATTCAGCCAAGATTGCAGTTTGATAACCAGAGCCCGTCCCTATTTCAAGCACACGATCACTCTTCTGCAAATCGAGCAGGTCGGTCATTAAAGCAACGATATAAGGTTGAGAAATAGTTTGGTCACACCCTATTGCTAATGGGTGGTTCTGCCACGCCATCGCCTGATAAATTTCAGGAACAAACTGCGCTCGATTGACGGCGTTCAATGCCTTTCGTACAGAACTCTTTAGTACAGAGCGCCCCGTATAAGAGTGCGTATCTAACATCTCCTGATCGACAATATCCCACAGTTGCTGCTGCTGTTTGTTATCTTGTTTATGCCCGAACATATCGCCTCCCCCAGCACAGTCCATTGCACAACACCTGAAATTACTGTGAAAAAGCGTTTCTGGATGCGAACTCATTAAATGCTGTACTTACAAGCATAGCCTAACCATACAGGGGAGAGTCTGTATTAAAATAGCAACGTTGAAAAACAGCCGTTAAACAAGTTTGTAAACCGCTGAGAAAAACACCCGCTTTTTTCAATAAATTTTTGATTTAATATAATAAATCCCAAACAATAGAGAGCACCAAGCTACCACTTATCCGGTAAGTTGCTACAATTATTTATGCGCCCGATAAAGGATGCGGTAAACAAGGATCAACTGATAGAGTCTCATTGTGTCGCAAAAACTTGCTCTTGTAGTAGATGATTCATCTACGGCCCGACTATTGTTATCAAAAGTGCTACGTAATATCGGTATTGCTTGCCGTGAAGCAGTTTCAGGAGAAGATGCGCTCAAACAGCTAGAGAACTTCCAACCCGATTTTATATTTCTTGATCACATAATGCCGGGTATCGATGGTTTTCAGACATTGAAGGCAATTAAGCAAAACCCCTTGACGAAGTTGACGCCGGTAGTTATGTATACCTCTCAGAACGCGTTGCAATACTATAAAGAGGCCCATCAGCTGGGTGCCGTAGGTGTCATTTCGAAGCAGATCGATCGAGAAAAACTCTATCTAATGCTAGACCGTCTGTGCCTGCACAACGCCAAAGAGAAGGAAATCACCGAACTGGAGAAGTCCTCCTCCGCCAGTGAAAGCACCAAGGATAATGATCATGAAAAACTTCGTAAATTGACTGGGCGACTCTCTACGGTAGAAACCGCCTATGAAGAATTATATGAAGAGTTTCGACAGTTAAAGCAGGAACTTAGTTCGCCACCAACAGAAAATAAAGTAAAAAAAAGGCCCGTTACCCGCTTATTTTGGGCAAGACCAATAACCACTGCCGCCATCACTATTGCACTGGTTCTTGGCATAAGCGCCTGGTTTGAACTCTATCAGGTTGAAATCGTGATTGGACAAGTGGATGGTCGAATCAACGTAATGCACGATCTCCTTCAGGAGGCTATCGACCTGCTTGGCCGATAAACACAAGACCATGAACACAGTTACCGTCCATAGAGGCTACCACAGTGGATATTAAAGCAAGAGCAGCCTTACCCAAGACTTACAGCAAGCTTCGGTTTCTAATCGTTGATGACTTTGAAAACTTTCGCAGTTCCATCAAACAAATGCTTCGCTCTTTTGGTGCCACTCATATTGATGTTGCGAATAACGGCAAAGGCGCCGTTGAAAAATGCACCTATGAACGTTACGACATTGTCTTGTGTGATTACAACATGGGTGAGGGACAAAATGGCCAACAAGTGCTGGAAGAACTCCGTTATAAGAAACGTTTAAAGCACACTAGCCTGTTTATACTAATTACCGCAGAAACAGCAAAAGAGATCGTTGTTGGGACTAAAGAGTATCAGCCCGACGGATATATTGCGAAACCCATTACCAAAGCCGTTCTACAAAAAAGGATGGATAATCTGATCCTGCAACGAGAGGCGTTACTGCCTATCAATCGAGAACTGGATCTTGAGAATCATCCTAAAGCCATTACGCTTTGTACCCAAGAGATACAAAAGGGAACCCGCTACCAAAACTGGTGCTATAAAACACTAGCTCACCTCTATTATCTGACCGGAGATTATGCTCATGCTCAAAAGATTTATAATGATATTTTGAGTCGGCGTGAAATTGCCTGGGCCAGACTGGGGTTGGGCAGAGTACAGATGGGGCAACAGCAATACGCCGACGCGATTGAGCAGTTCCAAAAAGTCATTTCGGACAATCCCGATTACCTGGAAGCCTATGACGACCTATCAAGTGCCTATGAAAAACTCGGAAAGCGCAAGGATGCTCAACAAATACTACAGCAAGCCGTAGAAATATCCCCTAGAGCAATTCCCAGACAACAACACCTCGGTGAACTCAGTAATGCAAATCAGGATATTGAAAGCGCGGTTTCGGCCTATCGAGCCACTGTCAAACATGGTACCTACTCAGTTCACGACTCAGCCGATAACTATTTAAATTTGGGTCGTAGCCTATCTGACATTAGTGAAGGCGAAAATTCAGAACAAGCAAAAGAGTATGCTCAAGAAGCGATCAGCATTCTGGACAAAGCGATTCGAAAATACGATAACAATGAGGTGAAGGCAAACGCCAACCTGATTGAAGCGCGCGTACATATCGGACAAAATAATGCTGCGGCATCAAAAGCGGCCTTTGCCAAAGCAGAAGCCTTAGTTGATGAGACGACAATCGACGCCAGTACCGGGCTAGAATTTGCAAAAACGCTTTATCGCCTTGACGAAACTGACCGAGCAGAAAAGCTTTTACATACACTGGCTCAACGCTTTGAAGATGACAAAGATATTATTAGCAGCATTGAAGAGTTACTCGATGAACCGGTTAGCCTGCGACAAAAAATTAAAGCCCGAGAGCTAAACCGAAAGGGTATTTCACTATTCGAAGAGGGCGAATTAGATGGTGCGATCGAAACATTTAAACAAGCACTTGAAGAGACCCCCAAACACCCTGCCCTCAATCTCAACCTGGTTCAGGTAATACTGAAATATATTGAAAGCCGTGGAAAATCGGATGACCTGTTACAACTGTTGCGAGAGTCCGTAGATCATGTAAAACACATTCCCCAACAGCATCGACAATATAAACGTTATGCATTGCTATCAAAAAAGGTAGCCGGTTTAACGGGGTCTTACGAGACTGATCCAGATATCCAAGGTGGAAGTAACTAACCAGCGAAACCTCATTCACTAAAGTAATCGATTACTTAAAAGGATAACAGAAATGGCTGAACACCCTACCAAGCCCGACTTTTCGATGGTTATGGCGTCGGCGGTGCACGACATGAAAAATTCGTTGAGTATGCTCTTACACTCACTGGAGATGATCAGTGACGAACTCCCTGACGAAATGAAGATGTCCGGTAAAGTGGCAACGCTGCAATATGAAGCTGAACGAGTCAACAATGACCTGATTCAACTGCTCGGAATCTATCGCCTTGAAAATGATAAACTCTCTGTTCATATCGACGAGTATTATATTCGGGATTTTCTTGAAGAACAGGCCGCACGTTATGAAGTGCTGCTAGACTCTCGCTCTATTAGCCTGAGCATAGAGTGCGACTATGATTTGGTTGGTTATTTTGATAGAGACATGATCGCAGGTATCATCAATAACACACTGACCAATGCAGCCCGATACACCAAAGATCAGATTGTTTTAAGAGCCTTTCAGGAGGGGCACAACACCATTTTCGAAATTGCCGACAATGGTTCTGGTTATCCGGACTCCATGTGCCAAGCCCCAGGCGAAATATTGAAAGGCATTGATTTTGAAACAGGCAGCACCAGTCTCGGGCTCTATTTTGCCTATCAAGTCGCACATCTGCATCAACAAGCTGGTAATGTCGGCACCATTGCATTAGAAAATGGTGGTGAACTGGGTGGCGGTATCTTCCGTATTATTCTGCCCTGACGTTCGCATTATTCTGACATGACATCCATATTATTCCGGCTTGATGAACCGTTAACTGAAGGCCCAAAGGAGAGCGTTGGCATTGATTGGCCGAAAAGACGCCCCTCCTCGTTTTAGTGCCAATGCCGGACAGGCCGTCATAGTTACACACTGGGACCTATGAGGAATAAATGAGTCATCGAGCAGCTAAGGCAGCTCAACCAACCACAAGGACATCAACGATAGCGGTAAAAAAGGAGATACGACCTATGGCCAAAGACACAATAGGGTTCGCGTTATCAGCCGTCAATAAATTTGCTGGGTCGCCACTGGTAGGCAAGCTTAAGCTTCGCAAACCTGCCGAAAAGATCGCCTACTTCTCTACACGAACCGGCTTTCAGGTTGTTTCGTCAGCCAATGCGCGGGTTCAACAGGCTAAAAACTTTTTCAGACCCTCCGCGGCCCCGAGTAACTCAGGGGCTGCCCTCTTTGATCTCTCTTTGTCGGAAGAGCAGCAGTTAATTAAAGACACACTTGACCGTTTTGCAAGCGACACTATCAGAGAGGCCGCCGCATCGGCAGACAGTTCCACGGAGACGCCACAGGATATTTATCAGCAAGCAAACGAGTTAGGCCTCCTCGCCTATTCGGTCTCAGACCAGTTTGGAGGCTATGCAGAGGCCCCATCTACCGTTAGCAATTTGTTAATCGCCGAGTCTCTCGCTTATGGCGACATGGGCATTGCTTCAGCATTATTGTCCACTGTGAGCGTAGCCAATGCCTTGACCAAATGGGGAACCGAAGCACAACAGTCTAATTGGCTCACCCCGTTGATTCGTTCACTTGAACAATCAAGCCCGCTCTACGCTACCATTGCTATTAACGAGCCTTATCCACTCTTTAGCCCAAATCGTTTACGCACTACCGCCACCCCGGTTGATGACGGTTACAAACTGAATGGCAAAAAAAGTGCCGTAATTATTGGCGAGCGAGCTGACTTCTTTTTGGTTGCGGCAACCTCCCCCAATGGCCGCCAGAATCTGTATATTGTGAATAGTGCGCTAAAGGGAATTTCCGTCAACCCCACACAGGGTATGGGCTTAAAAGCCGCTGAGCTATGCAGTATTGAATTTGACGATGTTCAATTACCTGAAGATGCGCGATTGGGCAATGACGACTTCTGCTATCAATCCTTTATTGACTTGGCCAATTTGGCGATGTGTTCGCTGGCGATTGGATGCGGACAAGCCGTACAAGACTATGTTGTGAACTACTGTAATGAGCGAACCGCTTTTGGAGAGCCTATTAGTCACCGACAATCCGTTGCATTTATGATCGCCAACATTGGCATAGAGCTCGAAGGCATGCGACTGCTTACCTATCGGGCAGCCAGTCGGGCAGATCAAGGCCTTCCGTTTCATCGGGAGGCTTATTTAGCCAAAGTGCTATGTGCCGACAAAGCAATGGATATTGGCACCAATGGCGTTCAATTACTGGGGGGGCATGGATTCATTAAAGAGCACCCAGTAGAACGCTGGTATCGTGACATGCGAGCTATTGCCATTCTATATGGCTTACATGCCTGACACTTCGACGACTGAAACCAATCACGATACTTGTTTTGTAACACCGACTGATTACGGAGCCGCACATGAATCTTGAAGTCCCACGAAAATTCAATGCCATTGTTAACCAGGCACGCCAAGTAGCGACTGAAGTATTTCGCCCTATCTCCCGTAAATATGATATAGCTGAACATGAATATCCTGTAGAGCTGGATATGCTGGCCTCGATTATGGATGGCATGAATGATGGTGATATTAGTGGCGGGGCCGGTGCAGCAAAACTAAAGCAGGATACTAAAACGTCTGCAACATCCACCCTAAAAAACGGTAGTAATATGGCTACCGTGCTCGGACTTACCGAACTTTGCTGGGGCGATGTGGGACTGGCACTAAGCCTTCCTCGTCAAGGTCTCGGCAATGCTGCCATCGCCGCAGTAGCCAATGACAAGCAACTGGAGCGATACAAAAACACCTGGGCAGCCATGGCCATTACCGAACCCAACGCAGGCTCTGACTCGGCCAATATAGCCACCACCGCAACGTTGGACGGTGATGAATATGTTATTAACGGTGAAAAAATATTTGTAACTGCCGGTGGCCGATGTGACGCTATTGTCGTATGGGCTTCATTGAATAAGTCATTAGGCCGTGCCGCCATTAAGTCGTTCATTGTTGAAAAGGGAACGCCGGGTATGGAGTTGGTCCGCCTGGATAAGAAATTGGGAATACGAGCATCGGATACCGCCACGATTCGCTTCGAAAACTGTCGTATTCCTAAAGAGAATTTACTCGGCAACCCCGAGATAGATACCCAAAAAGGATTCGGCGGCGTAATGCAAACCTTTGATAATACTCGCCCGGTAGTTGCCGCAATGGCGGTAGGACTCGCCCGGGCGGCCATAGAGTTGACTCAATCGTTACTAAAGTCATCGGGCGTGCTGGCAGAGTATGCCGAACCGATTAACAATTCACTGGCCAGCGAAGCTGAACTTTACCGGATGGAAGCGGACCTGGAAGCCGCCCGCCTACTTACGCTAAAAGCCGCCTGGATGGCTGACAATGGTCTTCCAAATTCAAAAGAAGCCTCCATGGCCAAAGCTAAAGCCGGTAGAACCGCCAACCAGGTCACCCTTAAATGTGCTGAGCTCTGTTCGAGCAATGGCTATAGCGAATCCTATCTATTAGAAAAATGGGCTCGAGATTCCAAAATACTGGATATCTTTGAAGGAACCCAGCAAATACAACAGCTGATTGTTGCGAGACGACTGTTAAATAAAAGCTCCAGTGAACTTAAATAACCGGCCAACTCCATAGCCTGCGTAACTGTTAAAGCTTGTAAAAAATGGCATTAGTTGATCAATTGCCAATCAGTCGCAAAAGCTATTAATTGCGACTATTGTTATAATTTGTAGGATTCATATTCTATTCAAATTATTATGCTTTCTACTCAGTTAGAAAACGCATCAAGGTATTGTGGAGTTACTCGCTATGTCGATGCCAGACTGGTATCAATGGGACGATCAGGAGAAAAAGCTCCGTTTTTTCGGTAATGAATCCATACTCTTATGGAAAACGCCCACTCTCTCAAATATGTTAGCGCCATTAATAGACCAACTGGGAGAGAGTTTCTATTTTTTATTAGTCGCTTACGAAGCCTCTGAAGGCGCTAAAGAAAACTATAATTATATTGTCACGCGCAAAAACCGCACATTTGAGCAAGGTTTTACCATGTGGGCTAACGTTGTCAGCACCGCTGGCTGGGGTCTCATGGAGATTAAAAAAATTGATCGGGATAAGCATCTTGCCATCATCGAAATAGACGACCCTTGTGAACTCGCTATCAGAGAAACTAAAAACATGCGTGATAATCTGCCCATGATATGTGGCAAGCTATCGGGTATTTTTAGTTTAACCATGAACTGCAATATGCGGGCGATTGTTACTGATATTCGGAGCCTGAATGGTCGTAAGCGCGCCACCATTAATATAACTGAGTCAAATGCAACCTTAAAATCCGAACTGGAAGCACTTAACGACAGAGAGGGTCATACCCGCTACGAAGGTCTGCAGATTCTTAATAAAAAATTGCAAGAGACACAAAATGAGTTGCAAGAGGCGAACCGCAAGCTAACCGAACTCGCCATAAAAGATGACCTAACCGGTGCCTATAATCGCCGCTATTTCATGGCCCAAGCCTCGCAGCACCACAGCTACCAGATACGCTATCAAATGCCCGTATCGGTCATGATGCTGGACATCGACCACTTTAAGAAAATTAATGACCGCTTCGGCCATCAGGCCGGCGATCTTTCACTCGTGGAGTTTGCCAACACCTGCCGGAAGAATGTGAGAGATACTGACATGTTTGGGCGTCTAGGGGGTGAAGAGTTTGCTATTTCAATGCCCGGTCTGGATTTGGCTCACGCCACCTATACAGCCGATAAAATTCGCCAGTTAATCGAACAGTTAACCATTAGCTATAACGATAAAGACATTACCTTCACAGTCAGCATTGGAGTCGTGGAGATGCAGCCCCAAGAGTCATTGGAGAGTACCTTAAGCCGTGCTGACAAGGCGCTTTATTCGGCTAAAAACAGCGGTCGAAATCGCGTCGTCTCTGCTTAAAGTCAGATTCGACAAGGCGACGAAAAAAGCCTGAGCAGTTCATCGTCGATCCAGCTATTTAACTGACCGTCTTTAATAAAGCCACAGTGCCCTCCATTCGCCAGGATTCTGCAACGAACTGTCCGAGAGGGCCGAATCGACAAGAAATCGGCCACCGGTATTACCGGGTCATCTGCTGAGGTAATGATATCGGTCGATACCTCGATCGTTGCTAGTTTGTCCCCCACCAACGCATAACTCTTAAAGTAACTCTCTTTCGAGTCAAATTCGGTGTGGTTTTTGATTAAATCATCGGTTAATGAGGAGAGATCTGCATTGATCAGCAATTTGGCTGAATCTACCAAGTCAGGAAATGCCTCCGCTTTCTTTTCGAGGGAGTTTCGCCATTTTTTGATAAAGTATCGCCGATAGGCAGACCAACCCTGCTCCAGGGCTTCCATGGTGCTAATCGGATTTACAACGGGACTAATTGCCACGACGTGGTCTAACTTTAATTTTGCACTACGAGTATGCGCCGCTACCCTAAGGGCGAAGTTACCACCTAAAGAGAAACCAGCCAGATAGACACGATTTCTCGGAAATTCCACATTGATAGCCTGACACGCATTAACCACCTCATCAATCCGAGCTGCATGAAATAATTCACGATTGAGATGATGACTAGGGCCATGATCACGTAAATGAAGCCGAATAACATCAAACCCGGCATTAAATAAGGTTGCAGCCGCCGACAGCAAATAGATCGATTCAGCGCTTCCCTCCCAGCCATGAATCAATATGACCAAAGGACGTGAGTGTTTCTGGAGGTTACCAGGCAGGTCATGCTCAGAAACCAGGGAGTGTAGCCTCACCCCTCCCCCTGCTGGCAATATAACCTCTCGCTGGCATTCAATGAGTTTCGCGGCTTGTTTTACCAGCTTTGGTTTACGTAATTTGCTGCTGGCAAGCAGTGACTGAACATGACGATTCTTTAACAGCCAGGGGGGATTATATTCACCAGACTCTTCTCTTAACGGCTGGCCGCTAACCATTATGTTCATTGTTGTTGTCCTTGATCGATCAATTGATTATCTGCCTTTAAACTGAGCGGCCCGTCGCTCCAGAAAAGATGCAACACCTTCTTTCGCATCTTCACTTCTCGCGACCGGTGCCAAATTTGAGAATAACGAGGCGGCGGCCTCATCTTCTCCGAGTAGCTTAGCCACACGAGAAGAACGCAGGCTGGCCTGAACCGCCAGTGGAGCTGCCGCACAAACCTTATCAGTTAGCTCTCTTGCCTTCTGGTGGAGTTCCTCGGTTGTTGTGCAGAGTTCCTGAATCATCCCCATTCGGTAGGCATCGGCACCACTAAACTCATCACCCGTCATCAAATAACGCTGTGCATTTGCCCAGCCGATCTCTTCTTGGAGACGGATTGTCGCGCCACCGCAGGGGAAAATTCCGCGTTTGACTTCTACCTGAGCAAAACGCGCATTTGCGGTGGCCAAACGGATTTCTGTATTTAACATCAGTTCAATCCCCACGGTATAACAGATACCTT
>JBFKTM010000044.1:0-10861 GCA_041636295.1 Oleiphilaceae bacterium | reverse complement strand
GGACATTCTGACGTATCTGGGGCAAAGCCAAGACAGTATTGTTATGACCGAGACCTATTTACAATCGGTTGTTTGGGCGATATTGCCTGCACTGGGATTTATGGCCTTACGGAATTTTGCTTTGGGAATGGGTTGTGCGGGCTCAATACTGAAGATTACGGTGATCGCGGCAGTATGCAATTTTCCGATTAGCTATGCCTTAATGGTTGGGCTATGGGGATTGCCAGCGTTAGGGTTGAGAGGGATTGGTTACGGGACGGTTATTGTCTCACTATTCATGTTCGTCGCATTTGTATGGGACATCTATCGGTTGCCCACCTTTAAACCGTTTCCTTTCTGGCAAGGCTGGAAAACCTATAAGGTGAGTTCATTGTTGCCGGTATTACGCTTGGGCATACCTATTGCCATTGCCTATGCCATGGAGGCGGGGCTCTTTGCCGCCGCGGCACTATTGGCGGGCGTGTTGGGGGAGGTTGAGCTGGCTGCACACCAAATAGCGCTGCAATGTATTACCTTATCATTCATGATCCCTGTTGGGCTGTCGCAGGCGGTCTCTATTCTGGTGGGAAAGAGCTATGGTCGCATGCACGTTGCGGATATAGAGGGTTATACCCGAGCGGGCATCGCAATAGGTCTGTTGTGTAGTCTTACTGCTGCCAGCATCTTCTGGTTTATACCCGAAACCATTGTGGCGATGTTCACGCGAAGCGAGGACGCGCTGGATATTGCTGTGGTACAACAGGTGGGTGTACAACTGTTATGGGTTGCCGCTCTCTTTCAGCTGGTTGACGGTGCTCAGGTGATAACGATGGGAGCGCTAAGAGGGTTGAAGCTGGCGAACAGCCCCACCGTCATTACGGTTATTGGATATTGGGGAATCGGTTTCCCTTGTGCCTATTGGTTAATGCCCGTGTGGGGAATTCAGGGGGTCTGGGGAGGCCTTGGCATTGGGCTTGCGGTAACAGCATTAATGTTACTGAGCCTGTTTGTGTTCCAGTTAAGAAAGTTAAAACAGGAGGGACCACCGCTGCCCCCTGACACAGCTATTTATAATCTGGCATAGGCTTTTTTGATTTTAAGGCTATTATTAAAACAGAGAGAAATGGTTGCTAATTACGTCTATCAATAGGCACTGGCGCGTTAGCTTTGAACCGTCAATTCGCATTTGAGATGGTGGTATGACAAAAGAACAGATTGCGTTGGTTCAGCTATCCTGGGGGCGGATAGGCGTTCATAAGAATCAGCTAATATCGGCATTCTATCAACACCTATTTACAGAACATCCTTCATTGCGAGCGATGTTCTCAGATGATCTCGAAGGTCAGACACTCAAAATGATTCAAACACTCAATCTGTTAATCAATGGTATTGAGCACCTTATTCATACACGGACAATGCTTGAAGATCTTGGCAGGCAACATCAACAGCTGGGGGTGACTAAAGAGATGTATCCACTCACTACCGGTTGTTTTTTGTTGGCCCTTGATGAACTGCAGGGTAAGCCGATTCCAGAGCCAGAGAGGGAAGCCTGGCATGCCGCATTTAATACCATTGCCGAGATTATGATCGGTGCCTATGAGTGAAACTCTCTGGGTTTCATTACGTTACATTGAATGAGCAGTTGTTCACACGATGATATCTTACTCTGTCAAAGAATTACGATTTTACCCTAGTGATTCGCTCATAAGGCAACTACAGTTAAATTGAGAGGAAATTTTAAGCACTGTAAGTCACACGTCGACTTTATCGTGCTACCCATTCAGTGACACCGAGTAAGGAGGTGTTTATGAAGGATGGCAATATTGAGCTGGAAAGAATGCAGAAGCTCTACCTGTTGAAAGTAAAGCAATTAGGGAAGGCATTGAATCGGAGTAGTCGATATCGGTGTCAGGTACTGCAGGCTGAGGCTGAAGCGATTTGTGATGAGTTGAAAGAACTTACGCAACATAAGTAGTTGATACCCAACTTACTCACTCTCACCAGATAGCGGGATCTTGTGCTTTCTGATGATATCTAAGAAGCTGATCACCGGGCTGCTATACTTTACCTGATAGTCGATTCTTAATATCAGGAGCCATAAATGCCTTGGCAACCGATCTTGTACATACTAGTGTTAATGTCTTTGTGCTCTGGGGCCGCCGGAAGCGACTCTCTTGAAATTTCTGTTGTTACCCGTCAATTAAATTACCCCTGGGGCATGACCTTTATTTCCAATGACCAGCTGCTGGTAACCGAAAAAAGGGGAACTATTCAAAAGGTATCCTTGTCGACAGGCCAAATAGAGCGGGTATCGGGTGGACCACGGGTAGCTCAAGTGGGTCAGGGAGGGTTACTCGATATTGAAAAACATCCTGATTTCAAAAATAACCGGTTGATATATCTTAGTTACAGCAAGCCAGTGAAACGTGGCGTTACGACTGCCGTTGCTCGAGCAACGCTGGTTGGGAACACTCTGACTGAGGTGGAAGACATTCTGATAACCAACGCGATCAGTCATGGTGGTCGCCATTTTGGTTCTCGACTGGCGTTTGACCGCAATCAGATGCTTTATGTAACGGTGGGAGATAGAGGAGTCCGTGAACGATCCCAGCGACTGGCCTCCCATGCTGGTAAGGTCTTACGTATTCATGATGATGGCAAGATTCCACAAGATAATCCATTCCTCTCGGTGATGAATGCACAGCCCGAAATATTTAGTTATGGGCACCGTAATCCCCAAGGATTGGTGTTTGATAATGTAACGCAACGTTTATGGTTACATGAACATGGCCCCAGAGGGGGCGATGAAGTGAACTTGCTGATTAAAGGGGCAAACTATGGTTGGCCCGTGATCACCTATGGGCGAGAATATAGTGGTCTGTCCATTACTGATGAAACTCACCGTGAAGGAATGGAGCAACCTGTCTGGAAGTGGGTTCCCTCTATTGCCCCCTCCGGCATGGCAATTTATCGAGGTGATCTATTCAAAGGTTGGCAGGGTGATTTGCTTATTGGAGCGTTGAAATCACAAATGTTGGTTCGTCTAAACATGAGCGACGCGACTGTAGTGCAGGAACAGCGGTTTTTGACCGCCTATCAAGAGCGAGTTCGAGCCGTGGAAACCGGGCATGATGGTTACGTCTATTTATTGACCGATAGTGCTCACGGCCAGTTAATTAGGCTCGCCCCCACTGCTCAGTAATCCGATTCTTCTCCATTATAATCGTTATATTCGCCCTAGTGTCTCCGATGGTAACTCTCCAAATAACAGGCGGTAATCTTTTGAGAATTGACTGAGATGCCAGAATCCCCACTGAGTTGCGATGTTGGCTACAGAATCTGTTGGTGCGGCTGAACTTAATGTACGACGAGCACCGTTGAGCCGACTGAGTCGTAAAAATTGTAGCGGACTTATCCCCATGACGGTTTCAAAACTGTATTGCAAGGTGCGGCGACTAACACAGGCAACCTGACAGAGTTCGGTAATGGTGACGGGGGCATCCTGATGGTGCTCCAGATAACTTTTGATCTGGTCTACGACGAGCTTTCGACGGGAAAAGCTTGGTGTCACGGTTTGATTATGGGTCTCTTTCTGCAGCGCTTCCAGTAGCGCCATCATTACTAGATCCCGTTGTAATCGTTCGGGAGGAGTCTGCTGGCTGGTTTGCAGTAAACGGTTGAGCAAAAAACGAATGGCATCCAAGGTATTCTCCGGTACGTTGAGTCGTCCTTGGTGCATTAGGTTCTCCCAGTTCAAATCAACGCCCTGGTTATGTGCTGCCCGCTCTAATGCTTGCTGGTTCACAACAATACCAAAAATATTGAAATGTTTTGGGGTCATGAGTTCAAATTCGCAGTCACCTGGTCGGCACATGAATGCGTTGGATTCAACAGTTAGCCCATTAATCCGGGGCATACTTTCGGTGGATCGGGCGCTCGATAATGGGAGACCAAGCCAGATTGAGTCGGGCCATACATTGCACTTTTGACGCAGAGCCTGACTCGTGTGCTCTTTAAATACCTGAAGATCACTGAGGTGCAGTTCAACTATATTGCCATAGAATGCACCGGCACTAACTTGATCATACTGCTGTTGCCAATTGGTTAAATTATGAGCGTGCTTATCTGCATCATTGGCTTCGGTTATTTGTATATTTGTGCACGTTCGTGGTGCGCGCCCTTTAAATGTTCGATCCATAGTGGCCCCGTTGCTAAGATTAAAAAGCCTCCTGCTTTTCGTTGTTTGTAACTAACTTGTTGTTAAATATAAAAAATGTAAGTTTGCCAAAATCCGATAACTGAATATTTATCTTCTTGATATCTTGAATCAAAGCAAAACCCATTCCTTATCGTTCCTTAGTTTGTAAAGCGGGACGTTATGTAAAAAGGGATGAAAAGCTGACCAGTTAAGGTGTAAAGAGATGAGTATTGAAACGGCTAATGGGGTAGGTAGAAAACAATATCGTTACCGGTTGGGGTCTAGAACCTATACCTTTACCAATCTGGCCGATGTTATGGCCAAGGCAACGCCCGCACGTTCCGGAGACCGGTTGGCGGGTGTTGCAGCTGATTCGGCGGAAGAGCGTGTTATTGCTCAGATGTTGTTAGCAGATTTGCCACTCAAAGCGTTTTTGCAGGAAACGTTAGTTCCCTACGAATCGGATGAAGTCACACGGTTGATCATTGATGAGCATGACACTGAGGCGTTTTCTGCTATTTCACACCTCTGCGTCGGTGATTTTCGTAATTGGCTGCTGAGTGATGCAGCGACGCCGGAAGTACTGACTCAGGTGCAAGCTGGTATCACCCCTGAGATGGCAGCGGCAGTTTGTAAACTAATGCGCAATCAGGATTTGATTCTGGTTGCCAAGAAGTGTCGGGTGGTGACCTCCTTTCGCAATACCATTGGCTTGCCGGGACACTTTTCAACGCGACTGCAGCCCAATCATCCGACCGACAATGTGGCAGGTATCGCTGCCAGTATTCTTGATGGATTGTTGTATGGTAATGGGGATGCAGTGATTGGTATTAACCCAGCCACCGACAACGTCAAGCAGGCTATTCAGTTGATGCAACTGATGGATGACGTTATTCAGAAGTACCAGATACCCACACAGTCCTGTGTGCTGACTCACGTTACCAATACTTTAGAAGCCATTGAACAGGGGGCACCGGTAGACTTGGTGTTCCAATCGATAGGCGGGACTCAGGCTACTAACGAAAGTTTTGGATTTAATCTTGCCACCTTAGCCGAAGCACAGCAGGCCGCGCTGTCACTACAGCGTGGTACGGTGGGTAATAATGTTATGTACTTCGAAACAGGACAGGGAAGTGCGCTCTCCGCAGGCGCGCACCATGGGTTAGATCAACAGACCTGTGAAGTACGTTCCTATGCGGTCGCCAGGAAGTTTTCGCCGTTGTTAGTGAATACCGTGGTGGGATTTATCGGCCCGGAATACCTGTTTGATGGAAAGGAAATTATCCGTGCCGGGCTGGAAGACCATTTTTGCGGTAAATTGATGGGGGTGCCAATGGGGTGTGACGTCTGTTACACCAATCATGCCGAGGCCGACCAAAATGATATGGACAATTTGTTATCGCTATTAGCGATGGCTGGTTGCACGTTCGTCATGGGTATTCCCGGTTCAGATGACATCATGCTGAATTATCAAACCACCTCTTTCCATGATGCCTTATATGTTAGGCGGGTGCTGGGCCTGAGACCCTCACCCGAGTTTGAGCGGTGGTTGTCTCAGATGGAGATATTTAGCGATATTGAACGCTATTTATTGAACAAAG
The DNA here is from genome assembly GCA_041636295.1 of Oleiphilaceae bacterium. Classification (GTDB taxonomy): domain Bacteria; phylum Pseudomonadota; class Gammaproteobacteria; order Pseudomonadales; family Oleiphilaceae; genus Alkalimarinus. Next base: position 5,083 of record JBFKTM010000044.1, on the reverse strand, counting down.
AGTTACCCGCCGTGTTTTCAGCGTCCCTGGCAAAGGCGCTGGGAGGCACCTCGCATGGTTGATTTCGTATTGCGTCATCCCATCTCAGTAGCCGAAACGGAGCCGCAGCGGGATGCTACCGCCAAGGCAAGCTCTGTGACTGAAAATCCATGGTATCGACTTCGTAAATTTACCGATGCGCGTATTGGACTTGGGCGTGCGGGCGTGAGCTTACCAACCCGACATTTGCTGGATTTTCAGTTAGCCCATGCCCAGGCGAAAGACGCAGTCCATCGACCGCTAAATATACAGCGTCTAACGGAACTGCTTTACTCGCTTCCAGGCAGGCCTGAAGGCGGGGCACTGCTGCTGTGCAGTCAGGCAGTGGACCGAACCACGTATCTTCAGCGACCCGATTTGGGGAGAACGCTGGATCTCTCGTCTAAAGAGCGCCTGAGAAAAAAAGCAGCAGAAAATAATCACCGTTACGACTTGGCTATTGTCGTAGTTGATGGTCTGTCTTCATTGGCGGTTCAGCAGCATACCTTGCCGTTTCTGTCTTTGTTATTAAAGCAACTTCAGCGGCAATCAGAAGCGGTTGACGCCTGGTCGTTGGCACCAATATCTATTGTGGAGCAAGGCCGAGTCGCCATCGGCGACGAGATAGGCGAACGATTAAATGCCCGTGCCGTATTGGTATTGATTGGAGAGCGGCCAGGGTTGAGCTCACCAGATAGCCTCGGTTTATACCTGACTTGGGCCCCACGGAGTGGACTGACTGATGCCAACAGAAACTGCATCTCCAATGTTCGACAGGGGGGCTTGGATTATACCGATGCAGTGGACAAAACAATGTACTTGTTGACTGAGGCCCATCGCCGAAAACTTACCGGGGTAAAGCTGAAAGAGCGCACTGAAAGTACGGTAATTGAACAAGGTAATAAAACGAAAAATTTTCTGATCTCTTAACGACTTAATCAAAAAAATGAGGAATGAACGATGGAGCAAGAAAACCTAAGCCTCGAGTCGTTGCAAGCAGCGCTACAAGCGCAGCAGGCAACATTCGACATGCACCAGTCGATGAATATCGAGGTGTTCTACTGGTGGTGTACCGCCATTATGGTAATGATCCATGCTGGCTTCCTGGCCTATGAAATGGGAGCATCACGCAGCAAAAATGCACTCGCGGCGGGGATAAAAAACATCCTTGCACTCGCGGTCATTATTCCCACTTTCTATCTGTTTGGCTGGTGGATTTACAACGCCTTTCCGAATGGTTTAATACCCATTGATGCCTCTTCCGCACTTCCCTGGGCACAAAGTATGGGTCCTGATGTTAAAGATATGGGGACCGGTATTTTCTGGGCTGCATTTGCGCTTTTTGGTGCGACAACCGGGTCTATTTTATCGGGCGCGGTGATCGAGCGAATTCGAGTTAGTGCATTTTTGATTCTTACCGTGTTCCTTGGTAGTGCGATCTGGATACTAGCCGGGGCGTGGGGTTGGCACCCAGAGGGCTGGCTGTTAACTGACCTGGGATACCACGACGTAGGGGCATCGGGAGTTGTTCATGCGGTTGCAGGTTTCTTTACTTTGGGTGTATTGATTAATCTTGGTGCCCGAAAAGGTAAGTTTATTAACGGTATTGCACAAACAATAGCCCCCCACAGTTTACCGATGACGTTGATTGGTTTAATGATGATTATCTTTGGTTTCTTCGGATTCCTGGGCGGATGCATCATATTTAATGGTGGTGAAACCGGCTGGACGACGATTTACAACACGCCAACAAACTTATCCGCGTTTGCCTTTAACACCCTAATGGGATTCTCTGGCGGAATTATCGGCTGCTATCTCGCCACCCGTGACCCTTTCTGGACGATGTCGGGCGGTCTGGTTGGTATCATCTCTGTAGCGGCCGGTCTGGACTTATACAGCCCATCGTTAGCCTTTATTATTGCAACCTGCATGGGCTTGGCAGCGGTCTGGTTTGCCAAGTTTCTGGAAAATCGTGGTATTGATGATGCGGTTGGCGCGGTTGCTGTGCATGGCTTCACCGGTGTTGTCGCGGTGGTCTTGGTAGGCGTTTTTGCCGGTGGTACGCCGAACGTGAATGGCGCACCTGATATCACATTTATGGGGCAGCTTATCGCCGCCATCGTGATGTTATTACTCGGTTTTATCCCGGGTTACGGTATCTCCTTTGTGTTGAAGAAACTGAATGTGCTACGTGTACCTGAAGCCTGTGAGGAAATTGGCATTGATGAAGTAGAAATCCTGGCTAAGCCTTATCCTGAAGCGAATGTACCGGCTAACTCGTCTAGCGACGTGCCCAATAAACTGGCTAATATTGAGCCACAAGGAGTGTAATCATGGGATCATCCATCACCACGTGGGAAAATGTCTCTGCCTATTTTACGTTTGCCGATAATCCTGTTGCACTGGTGCTCTTTGCACTGGGCGTTGCGGGTATTGTCGGTGGGCTAATCAGGTCCATCATTAAACACGAAAACAAAGCGTTCGAAGAGCATAAATAGAGTATCCATAACGCGGTTATCCGCTGCGGTTTTAAGGCCCTGGAATTCCAGGGCCTTTGTCAAAACATAAAATATTAAGTGAAACCGCCCATATTTTTCAATTGTGGCCAATTCTGTGCATAGTCTTATGATAGTCGGATTATCCCGCTTAACGATAGGCAAAGATGGTTCAATATGGTGCATGAAACAATACTGCAAGAGATAGAACGGCAACGGTTGCCGGAACAGTATCGGGTGACGGTTGAGCGGTTTATAGTGCCGCTTGCGGCAACCATAGCGTCAACCCAAAGGCACCATGGTTGTGCTTTGGTGGTAGGCATACAGGGGGCACAGGGCAGTGGCAAATCGACGTTGGCAACTTTTTTATCGTTAATACTGGAAGAGCGCTACGGCTTGACGTGTGCCAATCTATCGCTCGACGATTTTTATTTAACTCGTGATGAGCGAAACCAGTTATCCAAGACTATCCATCCACTGCTTAAGACCCGCGGAGTTCCCGGAACCCATGATGTTCAGCTGGCTCTGAAGACGATTAACCAGCTGCTGTTGTCAGAGAATAAAACGGTTAATTTGCCTCGCTTTAACAAGGCGATAGATGATCGTGAGCCTCAATCTAAGTGGGATCATATTCAAGGCAAGATTGATGTGATCCTGTTTGAAGGCTGGTGTGTCGCCGCTACTGCTGAACCCGAAGCGTCGTTGATCCATCCAGTGAATGCGCTTGAACGTCAGGACGATGATGCGGGCCGATGGCGGCGCTGGGTTAATGATCAGTTAAAAAGCGGCTATAAAACACTGTTTGATCAAATCGACTACTTGGTCGTACTCCAGGCCCCGTCATTTGAGATGATTTATGACTGGCGATTACTACAGGAGCAAAAATTAAAAGCACATACCGAAGGCACTGATTCCAGGACAACAGCGGTTATGGATGAGTCGCAAATTGCCCGCTTTGTACAGCACTATGAGCGCATTACCCGCCATTGTCTCAGTACGTTGCCCTATAAAGCCGACTGTCTGTTAACACTGAACCGAGACCATCAGATAGAAGGCATGACCTTTAGCTCCAAGGAGAGGGATAATGAATGAAATAAACGAGCCAGGGCCTATGTGGGTGGTAACTGACTTGGATGGTACACTGCTTGACCACTTCAGCTACTCTTTTGAAGCCGCACGACCAGCCCTTGAAAGACTCAAGGCACTGAATATTCCGATTATTATTAATACCAGTAAAACCTATGCTGAGGTATCTGATATCCAAGATGCGATTGGAATCGATATGCCCTGCATTGTAGAGAATGGGTCTGCTATTTATCTCCCTGTGGCGATGAGTACTGTACTGCCAGATTATTTTAATGAAATACAGATCGTTGGTGACAAGGGGGTAAAAACGATTGGCGTTGAACGTGAATCGATTGTGGCTTTTCTTCATCGGCTCAGGGAGTCTTATGGCTATCAATTTGAAGGGTTTTCAGATTGGAGTATTGGGCGCGTTGCTAAGTTAACTGGTCTATCGGTCCAGCAGGCAAATAAGGCCATGGTTCGCTACTTCTCAGAACCCATTGTTTGGCGTGGTAGTGATGAAGATTATCAAATGTTCGCGAGTCAGATTGAAGCACAGGGTTTGATGTTATTGAAAGGCGGTCGTTTTATCCATGTACTGGGGCGCTGCGACAAAGGTCAGTCGATAATGTGGCTAAAAGCACTGTATGAACGTCTCGATAGAGGGGGGCGCCATCACTCTATCAAAATGGTCGCATTGGGTGATAGCCAGAATGATGTGGCGATGCTGGCGCAGGCAGATATAGCGGTCGTGGTGAAGTCTCCTGCACATCCGTTTCCTGAGATTATTCAGCCACAAGGTGAGGTTATTTACACCCTGGCTGATGGGCCGAAAGGGTGGAATTATATGATCAGTACCATTCTTGATCGCCTCGAACAAAGCAACTTTTAAAGCAGCATCTAGCAATAAATACATAATAAAATGGAGTGATTAATCATGGGTGATTTTTATCAGAATGGCATTATTACGACACTGCATAACCTGTCGAGACGGCCCTTGGAAGAATTGGAATCAGAGCTTCTCAGTTTTTCCAAGGTCCGTCCCATGTCCCTTATTCTGCCATCGTTATATTCTGAGTTGCAGGGTGAGGCATTGCCTAACATTGTAAGGGAGTTACGGGGGGCTTCTTATCTGAACGAAGTAGTGATTGGTCTTGATAGGGCCACCGAAGATGAGTACCGCCAGGCTCTGCACTTTTTTTCCGAATTGCCGCAACATCATCGCGTACTATGGAATGACGGGCCTCGGCTGCAAGCGATTGACCAAAAACTGCAAAAGGAAGGATTAGCGCCCATGGAGATGGGCAAAGGGCGTAACGTCTGGTACTGCATGGGGTATGCACTTGCTTCCGGTCGTGCCCAGTCGGTTGCGCTGCATGACTGCGATATTGTCACTTATGATCGCAGTCTGCTTGCCCGCCTGATCTATCCGGTGGCGAACCCAAACTTTAATTACGAGTTCTGTAAAGGGTTTTATGCTCGTGTTGCAAACGGGAAAATTAATG
>JBFKTM010000043.1:0-11113 GCA_041636295.1 Oleiphilaceae bacterium | reverse complement strand
GTTCAATGGCTGCGTGACAGGCGTTTACTAACAGGTTCATGAAAACTTGGTTGAGCTTCTCAGGCCAACAGAAAAACATGATATGTGCGGGTATGTCTGTGGTGAAAATGACCTTTTCTTTGTAGTGCGAACGAATGAGATTGATAACCGCATTAATCGTGTCGGTAAGGCAGATTTCCTGTTTCTCCTCGGTCGTTGTTCGACTGAATGTCCTTAGGTCTGAGACAATGTTTGCTATTCGTTGAGTGCCATATGTTATCGAATCAAGTTGTTCATAGAGTGATGCCATCTTTGCCTTAAAAATGGGGCGGAACTCACTCTCACTCTCATCATCCAACAAACTTTGCAAAAAAGATTCAAAAGCCTGAAGCTCGACTTTTAGGTCTTGTGAGCCTGCGAGGGCGAAATTGGTAGGATTATTAATCTCATGAGCGATACCTGCGGTAAGTGAGCCCAGCGATGCCATTTTTTCGGTCTGTAATAATTGTTGTTGAGTCTGTTGCAGCTCCTGGTGTTTCTGTTGAAGCTGACTGAGTGAATCCCTTAAGTCTGTGGTTTTTTGTGTCACTTTATTTTCAAGATTCTTATTCGCATCCTTTAATGCCCGCTGGGTATTTTCAAGGCTCCTGAGTAGTGTATTAAAAGAGCTTTCCAGAATCGTTAACTCATTGTTTTTATTGCTAGCAATATTAACCCTAACGTTGTGAATATCAGACGGTTCAATGGCCTGTACTTGTGAAGAGAAACGAAATAGCGGAATAGTGAGAATTTGCTTGGAAAACCCTATAAAGATAAACCACAATGCTGTGGTTTTGATAATTGCATTGAATATCAGTAGAAAGAATCCCACCTCCACTCGCTGTATGACGATGCGTTTTTCAGTATATAAAATAAGCTTACCAACCATTTCGTTGACATAACGCCCCTTGTATTTAACCGTAGACGTATTCGAAAACATGTTTGATGTGTCGAAGGGATTCAAGATAGGTAGTGGTTCATTGGTATAGTCTGTTGGGGGAAATTTATCACTACTGGAGTAGATCAGTTCGTTGTGTTCATTGAACACTTTTGCGGCAGACACCAGCGGCAACTGAATGGCCCCATCTACCAGTCGAATTAACTGGTTGTAATTGGTATCCCACAGCGCTTGGGCGACACCAGGGCTGACGGAGTTCTGAATGGTACTCAGTTCTTCTTCCACATCTTTGGTGGTATCGTGATATTCAACGACCATGTGGCCAATGGTAATCAGTATTGCCAGTGTAAGGTAAACGACAAAGACCTTTTGCAACAGTTCCTTGGAGATCGATTTAGACTTGGCTCTGCTTTTTTTTAGGGTCATATTGATATTAAAGCCATTCGAAAAAGAGGCGGGGAGACTTAAGGCGCGCTGGAATAACGGCCACTATTAAAGTCATCCATAATGCGTTGATAGTTCCCGGATGCTTTAAGTTGTGCGAGCCCTTCGTTAAACAGATTTATTATCTCAAGGGCGCGTGGCATTTTTTTAGAAAGCATAATTCGTTGATGATTCGTATTGAGTGGTGTTTTGTGGAACGTGATCAGGTGCTTCTGCTCGGTGGTAAAGTCTTTGTTTAACAGTGAGATACCCACTAGCTTTTCCATTGGGAATATATTGATCCGGCCGGTAATTAGTTTTCGGAAATTGATCGTATCGCTTTCTGCAACCTGTGCGTCAAACCAGCCTTGTTGTGAAGCTTGATTAAAATCGTCTCGATAGTTATAGGTATTGGTTACCCCAATGGATAGCCCTTTTAGATCAGTAATATTCTCCCAGGAAAAGGGATAATCCGTACGGTGGAAGAAAACCGCACCGGTTACTATCACGACATCGCTGAAATAGAAGAACTTCTCTCTATCTTCGGTTTTACGCCAGACTAATGTTCCGTCCCATCGGCCCGCTTTGGCCTGGTCATAGGCTCGTTTCCAACTGAAAAATCCCAGTTCGGTCGCTATGCCTTTGATTTGAAACGCTTCGTTCATTAAATGAACCGCTAGTCCGGAGTGAGGCAGGTTCTCTGAGATATAGGGGGGCCACTCACCCGTGGCTATTCGGATTGTCGTGTGAGTTGGGGTCGCGAGAGTGTTGAATGAGACCAATAAAATAATGAGAAGCATGGGCGCTTTAATGTATGCATGTCTCATTGCTTCTCTCCTGTTTATCTAATGCAAGCCCTGTTACCTGATTGTTTTAATAAAAGAAGATATTTCAGCCGTAAATGACTGGACGCAGAATCTAGCCAAGCATCATCAGTATAGCTATTACTTTGTCTTTTGGAATTTTTCCAGCAGGTTGCTTAGTCGCTTGAGAACTTAAGACGTTATACAATAGTCGACTGATTTTTCCAGTTAAGAGAGCACCTATGTGATGATGCAGGAAGCATTCAACGTTCTACAAAATGTTTTTGGATATACTGAATTTCGAACACCACAGGATGAGGTGATCGGTGCTTTACTTGAGGGGCAAGATGCCTTTGTGCTGATGCCTACCGGAGGGGGGAAGTCGCTCTGTTATCAGATACCGGCACTGGTTCGACCCGGCGTCGGGATTGTTATTTCGCCATTGATTGCTTTAATGCAAGACCAGGTATCGGCATTGTGTGAAGCGGGTGTAAAAGCAGCCTGCATTAATTCTGCAATGCCTGCCGGCCATAACGTTGAGGTAGAGCGTATGGCACGATCGGGCGAACTTGAGCTGATTTATATTGCCCCGGAAAGGCTCATTCTGCCGCAAACCCTCGATTGGCTGGATCAGTGTCGTATTTCACTGTTTGCCATCGATGAGGCCCACTGTGTGTCACAGTGGGGACACGACTTCCGCTCTGATTATCTGCAGTTGAGTCTATTGCAACAACGCTTTCCTAATGTCCCAAGAGTTGCGCTGACGGCAACCGCTGACGCCAAAACCCGAGAGGAGATCATTTTACGTTTAGGCTTGGAACAGGCGGCCGTTTTCATATCGGGTTTTGATCGTCCGAATATCCAATATCGCATCACGCAAAAACAGCAACCTCGCCAGCAGCTATTGAGTTTTATCCGCAATGAGCACCCCGCTGATGCCGGTGTGGTTTACTGCCTGTCACGCAATAAAGTAGAGGCAACTGCTAGCTGGTTGAGCGAGCAGGGCATTAACGCCTTGCCGTACCATGCCGGGTTGCCCAATGAAACAAGGCAACTACACCAGTCGCGATTCTTGCGGGAAGACGGCGTGGTGATCGTTGCGACAATTGCGTTTGGCATGGGGATCGACAAACCGGATGTGCGTTTTGTTGCTCATTTGGATCTGCCTAAGAGCATTGAAGCATATTATCAGGAAACAGGGCGGGCTGGCCGGGATGGGCTGCCAGCGACGGCGTGGCTGGCGTATGGCTTGGAAGATGTCATCAAACTTAAACAGATGATGGCTGGTTCAGAAGCCAATGAACAATTCAAACAGCTGGAACAACGCAAGCTGGATGCAATGCTGGGTATTGCAGAAATTACCAGCTGTCGCAGACAGACCTTATTGAGCTACTTTGGCGATCAGATGATGCAGCCCTGTGGGAATTGTGACAACTGTCTGAACCCTCCAAAGACCTGGGATGGAACCGAAGCGGCAAGAAAAGCGCTCAGTTGTGTCTATCGTACCGGGCAACGCTTTGGCGCGATTCATGTTATTAGTGTGCTACGGGGGAAGTTGACTGACAAAGTCACGCAGTTTAATCATGATAAACTCTCCACTTTTGGTATTGGGCAAGACCTCAGTGAAGCGCAGTGGCGGTCGGTGTACCGCCAACTGGTCGCGAGAGGGTATTTAAATGTTAATTTTGATCATGGCCAGTTCTATCTTGCCGATAAGTGCAGGGCCTTATTGCGAGGTGAGGACACGCTGGAATTACGACTCGACACCAGCGCGCCCAAACAGAAAGTAAGGTCAGGTAGCGCTAACGATACCCCTATAAGTGAAGAAAATATTGACCTCTGGGAAGCATTGCGGCGTTGTCGAAAACAACTGGCCGACGAACAAGGTGTGCCGCCCTATGTTATTTTCCATGACGCGACCTTGAAAGAGTTGATGAATACTCGGCCTGCTACCTTGCAACAGTTTGGCTCTATTAGTGGCGTTGGTCAGAAAAAGCTCGATAAATATGGGCGTGAATTTTTAGCGGTACTGGCTGAACATTAATTGAAATGCGATCACTGACTTCAGGATAAATTTATGGATTGGTATTTAACCCTGGCAGGCACTGGTGTCGCCCTGGTTTTGTTAATGACAGGGTTCTTGACCGGGCGAGCCTTTGTACGTTCAGAGCTAAGAGTCATTCAGGCTGAGCTGCAGGGGCAGCTGAATATGAAGGAACAACAGCTTAAACAGATGGAGGTTCGGTATCAGGAGTTCCATGAACAGGAGCGCCATTATTGGCAGGACAAACTGAAGCTGCTAGAAGATAACAAGGTGCAGCTCAAGCAAGAGTTTGAAAACCTTGCTAACCAGATTTTTCAGGAAAAGCAAAAGAGCTTTAGTGAGCAAAGTCGGCAGGGCCTTGACGCCTTGCTAGCACCCTTTAAAGAACAGCTGAATGGCTTTCGTCAGAAAATTGATGATGTCTACGTCAATGAAGCCAAGGAGCGTGCCTCACTAAAAACACAGATAGAGGCACTTCATGCGCTGAATCAACGGATCACCGATGAAGCTTCTAACCTGACTAAGGCGTTGAAAGGGGATAAAAAGTTACAAGGCAATTGGGGAGAACTGCAGGTTGAAATGATTCTTGAGCAGTCGGGTCTTAAAAAGGGACGTGAGTTTGAGCGAGAAGCCAACTTTAAGGATGACGAAGCCAAAAACAAACGGCCTGACTTCATTGTCCATTTACCAGAAGGCAAACATATTATTATTGATAGTAAGGTCTCCTTGGTTGACTACATTCGCTATATTGAGGCAGAGAGCGACGCAGAAAAAGAGGCGGCCATTAAATCCCATGTCCAATGTATCCGGAATCACATTAAAGGATTGAGCGATAAGGGGTACCCTAAACTGGAGGGAATGAATTCACCTGATTTTGTGTTTATGTTTTTACCCGTAGAGCCTGCCTTTATCTCAGCTTTTGAACACGATCACGCACTGTTTAACGATGCTTTCGAGAGCCGAATTGTAGTTGTGACACCCACCACGTTATTGGCAACTCTACGAACCGTGGCTAACCTCTGGTCAATTGAACGTCAGAACCAGAGCGCCCGAACGCTGGCGGAGCAGGCGGGCAAGGTTTACGACAAGCTACGTATATTTGTTGAAAAGATGGAAAAGCTGGGGGGGCAGATCAATACTGCCCATACCACCTATCGTGATGCCTGGGATACGTTGAGAGAGGGAAGAGGAAATCTTGTGAGTCAAGCCCAGAAGTTTTTAGATCTAGGTGTTAGAGTACGCAAAGAACTTCCTTCATCAATTGTTGAAACGGCTGATATTGAGCTTGAAACGCATGGGTGCCAAGAAGAGTCTTAACGCAGACAATCTTAACAATGTGCTTGGGATGGTCTATTCTTTAAGCTAACTGGTTCATTTGTCTTAGGTTGTCTTTTAATGATAAACCGCACTGAACCGCGGAAATAAAATACCTGAGGATACTCTAATTAATTGAGTCGTGTCATTCCCGCCTTGGTGGTGGTCCGATATTTCAGAATGACCGTGCACAGAGTTTCTTTAATAACAATAATTACTTAGGCAACGGCGACGTATGTTAAGCGCGCCCTTTATTTGGGAAGGCTAACACCAAGGACTTATGCAAAACCTCCATCCTGCATTTGATGCACAACGTAAAACAGAGATACGAGAAAAGTTACTTCTAAACTATAGGCAGCTTATTCTTGAAAGTCTGCCTATTGCCGTTGAGCGGGCCATTAAAGAGGCCGAAGTAAAGCTAATGTTGTCTGTTAACGAGTCAATTGATGGTGGGCTACGTTCCGATTTCTCGATTAGTCTACAAATGCTGGAAACCAGAAGCCACTGGTTATCTGAGGAGGTCTGCAGAAAGGTTGTTGGTGCATTGGGCGCTCTGGTTAAAAATACTGTTCTGAAATCGACTCCACCTAAATCCTCTGTCTCCGATGGCTCCTTATCCGTCGTTGAAAAAAATGATTTTGAAGATTGGCTTGCAATGAATTCTGCTGTCAGGCTCATTGAGAATGGTCTGGGGTATGAGCTCAATCGTCTTTGTAAGGTGTTTGAGTCCATTACTGATCATGTCATCGATATTGCAGACTGTCCGGTTGGGCCTCAGCTCATCTTAAGGGGGTTTCAAAAAGCAAGTCAGACACTGGAGATTCCGTCATCCTCATATCCGATTATTTACAAGGTTATGGGGCGAGTTCTGTTGGCTGAGCTGCGGGATATCTATGGTGTACTAATCTCTTCTGCCGAACGCTATGGAATAAGTGGCGTTGCTACGCGTGAAAGTACGAGACCGACAAGGGGGCGTTCACAGCGTTTGGATACAATGGTTTCTGGCCCCGATCGCGTGATGCCAGAGCCTGGCCCTGCGACAACCAGCGGCAGGGTTACGGACGAGTTGGTTGAGGCGTTATCTGAGGTGAGTCCGTTATTGGCCGATGAGGAGTTGTTTGGGCAAACCAAGAAAAAACTTAAGCGAGAAGATACCTATGCCACATTGCAAACGCTAATTAAATTGAAAGCCGCGGTTGCAGGTGGTGGTTCGGTAACCGATATTCAGGGGCGGCAGGGGGATAATGGCCTTTCCACTGAAAAACCGGCCTATAAAACGGATGATATCGTAGCTGCCGTTAATCAGCTGCAAGGTATGCAACAAGATGGGTTGAGTTCGTCAAACGTTTACGAATTGCCACTTAAAGAAAGTGTTAAAAAGCGCTTACAAGAGAGTGGTAAGAGCGAATGCAAGCTAGGTCAAAAAGAAGGCGAGTTAATCGATATAACAGATCGCTTGTTTGAAGCTATTCTCGAACAAATTGGAATCAGTGACGTACTGAAAAAATGGCTTAAGAAACTGAAACTGGCTGTGCTTAAGGTGGTTTTGCTCGATAACCATTTCTTTTCAGAACATGACCATCCGGCCCGCCAGGTCATTAATCAGCTGGCAAGGCTAGCCAGCTCCAAACAGTCCACCAACAGAAGTCTGGAACGCACGCTGGAACATTTTACCAGTCGTGTGATTAATGAGTATCACGGTGATAATCGTCTGTTCGAAGAGATATTAGTCGAAATAAATCAGTTGGTTATGCGGCAGGAAGAAGCCTATAAACGGAATGCCGAGCGCATCGCGAGGGCCTATGAGGGGCAGCAACGACTGACTGAAGCCCGGGAGACAGTCGTCAATGAAATTAACCGCCGCATTGCCGGGAAGAAAGTCCCCAAAATACTGTTATCGTTGCTCGATGAGGGGGGATGGCGGCAGTTGCTCCTTGTTACGTTGCTCAGAGAGGGAATTGAAAGCAATAACTTCAAAGAATCTTTGTCGGTGGTAGACCAGTTAATGTCTTGGCTGGGCGAAAAAAGCGAGCAAGAATGTTCGGTGGATGATGGTTTGGAGCGAGACCTGGAAGCACCGACTCTGCTCACCATGATCGACCGAGAGTTGCGCGCAACCGGGCAAACAAGCCACAAACGGATCATTAATAAATTAGAAGAGTATCTATTACAGGGTAAAAAGCCGCGGTTATTTACGGTAGATCACTATGAGTGGCCGGTCGATCCAAAGGATATGCCAGGTTGCACTAATATTATTAGTGAGGAAAGTGAACCCTTTATTCCTGGAACCAGTCGTTGGCATAAACGTGCCCGTAAAATGATGATTGGTGACTGGATCGAAATAGTTGATGAAGAGGGTATTGCTCAGCGTATGCGCTTGGCATGGTCTGGAAGTAAGTCATTCCGGTTCGTATTTGTCGATAGTCAGGGGATGAAGGATATCGATATCTCTCTGGACGAGTTGGCCCGTCGCATGGACGTCGGTGATGCAACACTGCTGGATAAGGGAGAGGTGCCGATTATTGACCAAGGATTGCATCAAATGGTGCAGTCAGTTTATGAGGATCTAGCCAATCAGGCGAGCTGTGACCCGCTAACCGGGCTGCTAAATCGACAGTCATTCGAGCGAAGTATGGAGCGAGCGGTTGCTGATGCCATATCTAATCAAGTTCCGCAGATAGTCTGTTATCTCGATATCGATCAGTTCAAGGTGATCAATAATACCTATGGTCACATCGCAGGTGATCAGCTGCTTAAACATGTCGCATCGGTCATTAAGCGATCTTCCGGATCATTGGTTACCTGTGGGCGGCTGGGTGGTAATGAGTTTGGCATGATCTTTACCAGCTGCGGTTTGAAAGAGGGGCGTGTTCTCGCCGATGAAGTTAGAAAGTCGGTGGAAAAAACGGAATTTATCTGGCAGGAACACACGCTGGTTATTACCGTAAGTGTAGGGTTGGCAGAAGTTGACTCTTCCAGTGATAACATTGACTCGGTTATGAAAAAGGCCAGTGTCGCCTGTAATGCCTCAAAAGAGCATGGGCGTAATCGAGTGACCGTATATACCCGCCAAGATCGAGATCAGGCGCGACATGATGAGATGATCAGCTGGATTCAGCGGATGGATCACTCACTGGATGACCTTCTAATGTTGCGATGTCAGGAGATTCGTCCGGTCAATAGTGCAGCAGGTAAACCTTCACACTATGAAGTGCTGCTTGGTGTATATGACGAAGAGGGCAATGTGCTTCCTCCGGTCGCTCTGATTGAAGCCGCAGAACACTTTGGCAGGATGTCTCGTGTTGACCGTTGGGTTATTCACAATGTACTGCGTTGGATGGAGGATAATGCAGACATTATTGAACAGACGGATGGATTCTCCATTAATCTGTCTGGCACCTCGTTAAATGAAGAGAACTTCCTTGATTTTGTATTGGGAGAGCTGTCTGCCACCTCAGTACCACGCCATAAAATCTGTTTTGAAATTACGGAAACAGCGGCCATTACCAATCTTTCCGATGCCAATGACTTTATAAAAATACTGAAAAAGACCGGGTGCAAATTCTCGTTGGATGATTTCGGAACCGGATTATCGTCATACGCGTATATTCAGAAACTTCCGGTAGACTTTATAAAGATTGATGGCGTATTTATAAAGAATATTGTCAATAATCAGAAAGACCAGGCGTTGGTGAAGTCGATCAATGAACTGGCTCACTTCATGGGCATGGAAACCATTGCCGAGTTTGTTGAGAATAGTGAAATTCTCTCCATGCTAAAGCTACTGGGAGTCGATAAAGCGCAAGGGTATGGGATTCAGCGACCACTTCCTCTGACGGAAGCTTTTAAGGCTGAGCGGGGATAATTAAGCCTAATAGGGTGAAAACGGTATATATGTACCGTTAAAAGGCGATTAAATTTTAAACGCTGTCTTAAAAATGACCAATGAGTCACAATTCCATCGCTAATGGATTTATATAATAGCTGTAACAGTTTGTTACAGTGCTTAGATCAATCGTATCTAAGATCAATCGCATCTAAAAAGCGTAACAGGCTGATCAATAAACGATAATAATTAATGCTGTCGATTGGCAATGTAGGGCTTTCATGATTTTTCTGGTTTATTTCGTAGAGGCGGTTCTGGTGTTTTCTGTTATGGCGTTGTGCTATAGGGTATACGGAGCTTACCAGGCAACATACGGACATCATGTAAACCGAAAAATCATCGTTGATCCATTAACTCAGACCATTAGTCAACCAGATGCGGCCCTTGTGGGCTTGAACGGTAAAACGATAGTGGAAGACTATATTGGTGAGTTCTTTGATGCGCGTTCTATAGAGGAAGCGGCAAGCTACAACCCTCTGCTCAGTAATCAACGTCAACAGGCCCTCGCGACGCAAAATTGTACTGAGCCCGCCGCTCAAGCCGCCCCTGCGACGAAAGAACGATCAATCTCAGAGAAGGTGATCGATGCCATGAGGGCGGAAGCTGACTTGCTCTGCGTCTCCTGAGTGCATAGTAAAGTGAGCTAAGATTACCGGTTCTGTTACCTAATCCTTTACAAAACAATAGCCCCGGCATTTCATTTTATACCTCAACTAATCTATTCTTTTTATATTACGGAAACATCGTCACGTTAGTTTTGAGTCAGGGGCGTATGTGTTACGTCTCGCGTTGTTTCAATTATTTAAATCTATTCAGGCAGACTAGTGGTAAATGATGTATTTAAAAATGAGTCGACTATTTAGGATCGCCCTCCTGCTATTAATTCCGGCACTCTCATTGGCAACAGGGTTACCGCCGGAACATGAAGCCAAACGCTTGATGCTGGCAGCGCAGAAATCTATTGAGTCTGAGCAGTGGGATAAGGCAGAGCAGCAGTTAAAAGGTATTGCCACCCTTAATGTTCCTTTGCCGGCCCGGTTCCATTATATGCATGGCCAGGTTTTGTTCCATAAGTCTGAATTCGATATGGCTCAGAAATCCTTTGAAGTCTATGTTCTGCAGGCAGGTGAAGAGGGAGAGTTCTATATTAATGCATTGGAGATGATTACCGAGACCGATGAAAATAAAAACAAGGTCAAACCGAAAGTACCCGCTGCTGCAGAATTAACGTTAGACAAACCCAAAGACGAGTATCTGATTGGACTAAAGAAACTCTATTTAACGAACGACGATCAAGAAGCCCTGGTATTGCAGATCAATAGCATCCTTTCATCCAATCCCTATACCGGTGTTCGAATAAAGCAAAAAGGTTCCAGAATGGGCGTTCGATACGAAATAAAAATAATTGGTAAAGAGCTACAGGTTCAAGAAAAACACTACGACAAGGCGGGGGCCCCTACCCAGATTGTTAATCGGATGGACGTGTTTGGTGTAGATCCTTTTGTACGCTATGACTGCGACTATGATCGTTATGTCTGCTGGGTGTATCATCCTGTGAATCAATATGATCGCTGGATTCTACTTGATAGAAATGAAGCCGCAGCAAAAGAGCTTAGCGGGGCAATGGGGCGGTTAATTCGATTTATGCAAGGTGGGTGAGGTCGTTCTAATAGTTTGTCCGTTTATGTTAAAACCATGATGCAGCATAAGTACTCACACTGGGTCTG
>JBFKTM010000042.1:0-11150 GCA_041636295.1 Oleiphilaceae bacterium | reverse complement strand
ATCCAGCGTTGATTGCCCAGTAGCACCGGTTGATCGTCAATGGAACCGCGTATACCCTGACCACTTTCGGCGTGAAAGTCACTACAGTCAAGCAAGTTGATATTTTGCTGTTCTGCGGCTCCGATGACTGCGGCGGCCAGTGGATGTTCGGAGGCGCTTTCAAGACTGGCGGCCAGTTTAAGCAGCCAGTGCTCATCAACACCCTCAGTGGCTAATAACTTTACCAGCGAGGGTTTTCCTTCGGTGATGGTGCCGGTTTTATCCAGTACGATTGTGTCCAGTTTACCGGCCTTCTGCAGTGCCTCTCCCTGTCGAATGAGCACGCCAAACTGCGCAGCCTTACCGACTCCCACCATGACCGCCATGGGCGTCGCCAGACCTAATGCACACGGGCAGGCAATAATGAGTACGGTCATGGTGACGACCAGCATGTAGGCTATTCTAGGGTCCGGCCCAATGTTGTACCAGACCAATGCAGCAAGCACGGAAAGTATCATGACGCCGGGCACGAAAATGGCCGAGATGGAGTCTGCCAGGCGGCCAATGGCGGGCTTGGCATTTTGTGCCCGCTTAACCTGTGCGATGATCTGGGCCAGTGCAGTGTGCTGGCCGATGCGAGTCGCACTGAATATCAGCGTGCCCGAGCCATTGATGGTGCCTGCGGCGACGTCATCTCCCTGCTGTTTGACCACCGGTATAGGCTCTCCGGTTAGCATGGACTCGTCGACCAGGCTCTGCCCCTCTGTTACGACACCGTCGACAGGTATTTTTTCACCCGGGCGAACCCTGATAAGGTCACCCTGTTGTACGCTGGCAATGGGGATGTCCTGTTCGGTTCCTGCACGAATAATGCGGGCCGTTTTGGGTTGTAACCCCAGTAGTCGCTTGATGGCCTGAGAGGTTTTACCTCGTGCTCTTACTTCCAGTGCCATGCCCAGGTTGATTAAGCCGATAATCATCGCTGCCGCTTCAAAATATATGTGTCGGGCTTCGGCAGGGAGCGTCGCAGGAAGCAGTACAACGTACATGGAGTAACTCCAGGCGGCGCCTGTACCTAGCGCTATCAGGGTATCCATATTGGCATTATGGGCCTTGAATGAGGTCCAGGCCCCGGAGAAAAAGTGTCCGCCGGAACGGTACAGTATGCCCAGTGTTAGCAAGCCCACTAAAAACCAGACGACACGCTCATTGAGTGAGTCCACACGCATTGATCCGCCCAGTAAGCCATACGCCATAAGTGCAACACCGACCGTCAGTGCGAACGCCATATTACGCATCAACTGTCGGTAGTGTGCGAGTTCCAAGGCCTCTCGTTGTTGCAGTGCCTTCTCTTCATCTTCGATCAGTGTTGCACTGTAGCCAGCCTGCTGAATAGCCTCTATCAAGTGTGTCGGGGAGGCCGAACCGGTGACTTCGGCGGTTCGTTCAGCAAAATTCATGGCTGCTGTGGTAACCCCTTCCACCGATTGCAGCGTGGCTTCAATTTTCTTGACACAGCCCGCGCATTTGGCACCGGTAATGGCTAGTCGAATGGCTTCTGCATGGTTGTTTACTGTCACATCACCCATGGATGGCTCCCTTTGCTTGGCACTTCAAATGAGGGCTGATAGGTCGGCCTATCTCAGTCTAAGATGAAATCTATTATGGCGTTAGTTTACAGGGTGTGAGTAGCTCCCATGTCAAGCTTTTAGCTAAAAGGAGTGCTGCTAGTCTATGACGATGTGGGAGAGGCTCCAGGCGGCAAAGAGTAAAAACAGCACTCCGCTGATACGATGGAGTGTCGTGACGCTCACCCGTTGGGTTAGCCATCGACCGCCGATAATGCCCAGTAGCGTCGTGAGGGCGAGGGCTGCGGTGGCACCGAGATAGACCATCTCTGGCGAGGAGGCCGCGCCTAATGCGGCGACGGTTAGCTGAGTTTTATCGCCTAGCTCGGCCACAAAGATCATCAGAAATGCGGTTACAAAAACGGTGTGGCCGGGTGTTTCGTCGATGGTCTCGTCTTCTTCCTCCTGTTCCAGCAGTGATTTAATCCCGAACAACGTGAAAAGTGCGGCGACCATAATGGTGAGCCAGAATTCAGGTATAAATTGTGATACTGCTGCCCCAACGGTCACCGCCAACAGGTTTAGAATGGCAAACGCAGAGACGGCCCCAAGAAATACCGGTAAGCCGCGATGACGGCTGGCCAGCAGCATGCAAACGAGTTGGCTTTTATCGCCAAACTCGGCAGCAAAGATCAAGACGAAGGTTGAAAGTAGTGTGGCTAACACGGTTAATTAAGTTCCTTAAATGTTAACGTTTGTGAACGCGGGCACATTTTAACTGCTTTACACTAAACTAATAGAGTAGGTAGTGATAGATGCATGGTTATTCAAATAAGATAAAAAGACCGTAACCCAGTGATGAAGGGGTTAACTGTTGATTTCAGGAGAGGACTCATGAGGCCATTAATGACCAGAATCAATATATTGAGCTGTTTTGTATCTGCTATGGTGCTTGCCGGATGCGGTAGCTCCAGTAGTGGTGGTGGGTCGACGGAAACCGGCTCGCTCTCTTTCTCTGTCACCGATGCGCCTATCGACAATGCCGATAACGTATTTGTTGAGTTCACCGGAATCGAGATTAAGCCTGCCGGGGGGAGCTCAATACTGTTCAACTTTGACACCCCCAAAAAAATTGACCTATTAGCGCAACAGGGCGGTAACTCTGCGTTGTTAATTACCAATGAGGCCGTTCCCAGTGGTGACTACAATTGGATTCGGCTAGCAGTAAACGCAGAGTCTGATGGTGATCCGCAAAATCACTCCTATATTGTTATTAACAATACCCCTCATGAGCTTGAAGTACCTAGCGGTTCTCAATCCGGTTTGAAACTGAATACGGGATTTACCGTGCCAGCAGGCGGCAGTGCCAATTTTACCATCGACTTTGACTTGCGCCACTCGGTGGTTTTGGCCAGTGGCGACTATAAACTTAAACCTGTGCTGCGCTTGATTGACAATGAGGGAGCCGCCACGTTATCCGGAATGGTGGATTCGACCCTGATTTCAACCGTCTGCACCGATGCCAACGTATTTGCCGGTGCCGTGTATCTTTACAGCGGGCATGATGTAGTCCCGGATGATATTGATATCAATGCGCCGAATCCAATTGCCACCGCTACCGTGGCACTAAACGACCAGGCTACTGAATACGTTTATACCGCCGCGTTTTTACCTGCAGGTAATTACACCGTGACGTACAGCTGCGATACAGATGATGCGGATGTAGATGATAGTCTTAATTTTCAACCCGCCACTAATATTTCACTGGCAGCAAGCGCAAACGAAACGGTTAACTTCTAGGGTTGACTTTTGGAGGTGACTTCATTGTGTGGGGGGCTTAGGTGACTATAGGCACAAATTTACAAAATTTGTGCCTCGGTGCGCTATCATGCTGTAGTCTTTTGATTTTTTTGCCTGTTTAATGTCGTCGGGGTGATATATACAGCAAAAACAGGCGGCAACGCTATACTTTAGAACAGGCCAACTTATTAATGAGACTCGGTTGCGTGCAAGCAATACAAGTATTAAACGTATTTATTGGACTTTTACTCTCACTCTCACTTCTTTTTTCAACTAAGGTGAGTGCTGATAACTCAAGCAATGAGCACCGCTATGAGCAAGCCGCAAAAGAGTGGTTGGAGAAAGAGTTTAATGTGTCCACCTTGTCGCACGCTGAGCAAATGGACGAGTTGCGTTGGTTTATCCAGGCAGCCAAACCCTACCGGGGAATGACAATCCGTGTGGTTTCCGAGCGAATAGATACACATATCTATGAATCAAAGGTGTTAGCAAGAGCGTTTACCGATATCACCGGGATACATGTCGTGCATGAGTTGACGGGTGAAGATGATGTCATTAAGAAATTGCAAACCCAGGTGCAAACCGGGGTTAACCTTTATGACGCTTATGTTAACGATAGCGACTTGATCGGTTATCACTACCGTTCCGGGCAGACCATTGCATTGAGCGACTACATGGCGGATGAGGGTAAGGCGGTAACCTTGCCAACGCTGGACCTTGATGACTTTATTGGTCTCTCCTTCACTGAAGCCCCAGATGGCCGACTTTATCAGCTACCTGATCAACAGTTTGCCAATCTTTACTGGTATCGTCATGACTGGTTCTCTCGCCCGGATCTGCGTCAGCGCTTCAAAAAACACTACGGCTATGAACTAGGGGTGCCGGAGAACTGGAGTGCCTATGAAGATATTGCAGAATTCTTCTCCGTTCATGTCAAGGAGATTGATGGGCAGCGTGTATGGGGGCATATGGACTACGCAAAAACCGACCCGTCCTTAGGCTGGCGTATGTCAGATGCCTGGCTCTCTATGGCTGGTGCAGGCGACAAGGGTTTACCCAACGGCTACCCTGTAGATGAGTGGGGTATTCGGGTGATTGGTTGTCAGCCGGTTGGTGCATCGGTTAAACGAGGCGGTGCGTTGGACGGGCCCGCCGCAATCTACGCAGTCACAAAATTTGTTGAATGGCTGGACAAATATGCCCCTCCTGAAGCACGACACCTGAATTTTACCGAGGCGGGTGAATGGGTCGGTAAAGGTAATATTGCCCAGCAGGTATTTTGGTATACCGCCTTTACGGCAGCCATGACTGAGCCAGGATTGGCGGTGATGAATGCCGATGGTACGCCAAAGTGGCGCATGGCACCGTCACCGCGTGGTGCGTATTGGGAAAAGGGCATGAAACTGGGTTATCAGGATGCAGGCTCATGGACGTTGTTGAAGAATACGCCTCCCAAGCGGCGCGATGCGGCGTGGCTCTATGCCCAGTTTGCCGTATCGAAGACCATCTCGCTGAAGAAAACCCTGGTTGGACTGACGCCGATCAGGCAGTCCGATATTGCGTCGGATGTAATGACCAACAGAGCCCCTTATTTGGGGGGGTTGGTAGAGTTTTATCGCAGCCGAGGACGAAGTGTCTGGACGCCGACCGGAACCAATGTTCCTGACTATACCCGATTGTCTAATTTCTGGTGGCAGTTTGTATCCCGCGCCGTTGAGGGTAAGGAGACGGTAGCCAACGCGATGCATCAAATGGCGGAAGCGGTGGATTTTGAAATGCAACAGATGGCTGAGGAAGCCGAACTGCGGTGTAAACCGGTGTTGAATGAAATTGTGCCCGAAGCCGTATGGCTGGAGCGTGAAGGCGCACCCAAGGCAAAACGCGATGAAAAACCACAAGGCAAGACTATGAGCTATGAAGAGGCGATTCGTGTTTGGCAATAAGGGGCATCATAGGCCAATATCTATGATCATTGTGCTCATGGTGTGCGGGTTGCTGGCAGCAGGGGCCGCCATCGGTCATGCATCAGAGAAACCGCTGAATATTGTTACCTTTATCGAACGACCACTGATCTACCAGAAAGCAAATCAACCTGCTGGTGTCGTGGTTGAGCTGGTGAGTGAGATGCTTGAACGAGCCAAAGTGGGTTACACGCTTAAGTTGATGCCGCCTAAAAGGGCCTTATTAACGACGGCAGAGAATAGGAACTTCTGTGTCTTTCCGATTGAGCGTAGCCAGGAGCGGGAAGCCAAGTTTCAGTGGGTCAGCCCGGTGCTGATCTCTCGCCACGGTTTTTATAGCCACCCTGATAAGCCTGTAAAGCTGATTACACTGGATGATGCCCGGCCATATAAGTTGGGGAGCTATCTGGGAAGTGGCGTTGGTGAATATTTGGAAAGTTTCGGTTTTACGGTTGAATACGCCGGTCGTAATGAACTCAATGCCCGTAAACTCGAGAAGAAAAGAATCGATCTCTGGGCCTCGGATACGTTATCCGCATCCTTTTTAATTAACGATAACCGGCTGGCTATTTCTGATCCCGAGTTAGTGTTTTTTACCACGGTAAGAGCCATGGGGTGTAATCTCTCTGTCGACCCCGCGATTGTAAAGCGACTGCAGAAAACGATCACCGCAATGTACCGGGACGGGACGGTGGGCCGAATTTATTCGTCAAGCAATTGACCTGGCCGTATTTTAAAGGCAAGATTCAAGAACTTATTGGATGTGAATACGCTTACAAATACTCATGAACAAAACTATGCCAAAACATTGCCAAGCACCGATGTGCTGTCCACAGACAGTGCAGTGGCGACTCTCTATGCGACGAGTCAGCCCATCGTTGTGTGCTGGAGGTGTTATGAGGCGTTGTTATACTGAGTAGTTGTTACGTTATTAGTATAAGACCATTAAAACTTCCCAAAGGCCGCAGCGTTCAACTCTGCGGCCTTTTCTTTATCTCCCCTGGTGATTGAAAAGCCGCCGAGTTTTACCTCGGTTTCTGGGTTAATAACCCAAAGACATAAAAGGAGATAAAAATGTCTATTCCTGCAGCCTATGCTGCCGTTGTGATTGTTTGGTCTACCACCCCGCTGGGTGTGGTGTGGAGTAGTGAAACGGTGCCGCCTGTAATGGCTGCACTGATGCGTATGTCGATTGCTGCAGTACTGGGGCTACTGATACTGAAATGGCGACGTATACCGCTCCCATGGAACAAACAGGCGCTGCATGTCTATGGTTGTTCGGTATTGGGTGTTTTTGGTGCGATGTTCTGCACCTATTTAGCGGCCAGATCCATTCCATCGGGGTTGATATCGGTACTGTTCGGCTTGTCTCCCCTTGTTTCGGGGCTGGTGGCTCAGCGTCTGCTGGGGGATGCCTCGTTCAGCAAAATGCGTTGGGCGGCTACTGTTGTTGCCTTGCTGGGGCTGGTGGTGATTTGTGCGGATGACTTGGCCATTAACCGTAGTAGTGGGAACGGTATCTTACTGATCTTAATAGCGGTATTGCTATTCAGTTTAAGTGGTGTGCTGGTTAAGCGTAGTGGTGTTCATCTCCACCCCTTTGCGACGACGGTGGGAGCACTGCTGTTATCGCTGCCACTCTATGGCATCAGCTTGATGCTCGTTGAAGGTCCGATGAAGGTTGACGACTGGAGTGCTCGATCGTTATTAGCCATTGTCTATCTGGCGCTATTTGGATCGCTGTTGGGCTTTGTTTCCTATTTCTATGTTTTACAGAAAATGGCACCGAGTACGGTGGCACTGGTGACATTAATCACACCGGTTTTTGCTATTCTATTTGGGACACTGCTCAATGATGAGCCTGTTGGTTTGTCACTGATTGTGGGAGCTGGCTGTGTGATGTTAGGGCTGGCTATCTATCATTGGGGCGAACTGTTGCTGAGAAGAGTGTCATAATTGGGGGCAAGGGGTCAGAGTAGGTTACCTACTCTGACCCCGGCTGGCGGCTAGTATTCGAGTGGTTGTTTACGTTCTCGCCATGCCAACATATCTCCTTCCAGATGGAGAAGCCGAGTAATGCCGGCCTGTTGTAAGATATCTTCAGCAATTCCCGCTCGTCGTCCACTATGGCAGTAAACAACCACCTCTTTGCCGTCGTCCACCGCCTGTTTGATCTGTTGAATGTTCTGCTCAATGCTAGTGTGTGGAATATTAATGGCATTAGGTACATGACCGGCAGCATATTCTTGAGGGGTTCGAACATCTAAAATGAATAACGGCGCATTTTCGGACAGCTTGTTCAGCAGTGACTGCTGAGATATCACCGTGACCTGGCTCCATGCCGCCGTGTTGATTAGCAGACCTACTAGTAATAACAGGCATGGTGTGAGCGGCAGACGAATGGTGATTGAATGGTGCATCTCTATTCTCGCGGGGAATTAAGCCATCGGTAATACGTAGTAGTAAACCGCACAGTAGTGGCAGATACTACCACCCAATACAAACAGGTGCCAGATGGCATGATTATAGGGGATGCGGTCGCCAACGTAGAAGATGACACCCAGTGTATAAGTTATGCCTCCGGCCGTGAGCAATACCAGGCCGCCGGTGTCTAGTGATTCAACTAACTCTGCACCTGCCAGAACAACCAGCCAGCCCATGATCAGATAGGTCGCAAGTCTGAGTTTTGGAAAGCGGTGCTTAAAGACGATTTTTAACAGGATGCCGATAAAAGCGATGCTCCAGACGGTTGCAAACATTGGCCAGCCTACCGTCTCTCGCATGTTGACCAGCAGAAAAGGCGTATAAGAGCCCGCTATCAGCAGATAGATGGCGCAGTGATCCAGCATTTTAAAAACACT
Organism: Oleiphilaceae bacterium; assembly: GCA_041636295.1. Taxonomy (GTDB): domain Bacteria; phylum Pseudomonadota; class Gammaproteobacteria; order Pseudomonadales; family Oleiphilaceae; genus Alkalimarinus. Next base: position 2,981 of record JBFKTM010000042.1, on the reverse strand, counting down.
TTTTAATCGAGGGCTGGTGACACTGTGATAGAGCGTAGAGGCTAAATAGAGAAGAAAAAGGCTGCTACCGTAAATGCTGAAACTGACCACTTTCCAAGGATCATTCATTTGGCTGGCATAAACCAGCAGGAGTACCATTCCGACAATGCTGAGTACAGCACCGACGCCATGGGTTAAGCTGTTAGCGATCTCTTCGGCGACCGAATAGACATCGTCGAGGGCGGCTGGTGTTGAGGGTGCTGCTGGAGTATCTGACATGATTGGCTCAAAAGTTGATCTTTTTTAAGAATACACATGTTAGCTTTGATGCTCTGGCATGATCAAGTTAAATAAATACTTGTGGATGCTCTTCGTTTGGTAAGTGAGTGATTACTAATTGAATATGGCCATGTATTTACTATATATATCTATTTCGACTATGCATTGAGTTGTTAGTTGTATTTTTCTATAAGTAGGAACAGCTGTTCTTCTTAGTGAGTATTTTCTAAATGATCAGGCCAGCTGTAATGCCCGTAGTATAAAAATACCGAAACTAATTGAAAGCAAAGAGAGTACGGTGGTCAGGGCGATAATAGTAGCGGCAAGCTCGGCATTGCCTTTCAGTGCTTTTGCCATAACAAAACTGGCAGTGGCCGTTGGGCTGGCAAACATGAGAAACAGGGTACCCAGTGCGACGCCACTGAAACCGGCCAAAATAGCCCCCAGAGTCATTAGAAAAGGCAGTATAACGAGTTTCAGACTGGTTGCCGCCAAAGCCAGCCCACTACTTTGCTTAAGGGTGCGAAGGTTGATTGTGCCACCTACGCAGAGCAGCGCAAGTGGCAGGGTCAGGTTGGAAAAATATTGGCCGCTTTTCATCATCACCGTGGGCAGCTCAATTTGCAATAAATTGATGGTGAGCCCTGCTGTAATGGCGATAATTAACGGGTTTTTACCAATATCTTTAATCATGCCCCAGCTGCCGAGGGGGGAAACCGTATGGAAGGGCGCGGTAAGGGCAAAGACCGAAAGTATATTGTAAATTAACGTTAGGAAAGCTAGCAGAATAGAGCCAATGGCCAAGCCCTCCGCACCATACATGTTCATACAGAGTGCCAACCCGACAATCCCCATGTTGCCCCTGAAGGCTCCTTGAACAAACACTCCACGGTTTTCCGGTGCCAGCTTAAACGGCGCACTCAGCCACCAGACAACGATAAAACCGAGCAAGGTAGCAATCACCCCATAGCCCACCTGGCGGGTGTCAAAAACAGAAATCAGGTCGGACTCCAGAATCTTGATAAAGATGAGTGCTGGCAGGGCAATGGTGAACACCAGTTTCGAGCCGGTATTGATAAAATCATCCGATAGCCAGGCAATCCGCCGCAGCCACCACCCCATGAATACCATGATAAAAATAGGGAGTGTCGTATTGGCGGTAAAAAATAGCAGCTCAAGCATGGTGGGAATGGAATCTCGAATGGCGAACGGTATAGGGGCGAGCGGCTATTATAGGGCTTGCGATTAGCTGACGCGAAGGTTATGCATAAGCGGTTTGGGTTTTAAGTTGAATATAATCTTTAACATTGACGCCGTATGTCTCATTAGCCAGCCCGCTTTTAATGGCATAGACGTTGCCATGCTCATCAAGAATATTATCAAACAGATTAATGACATAAGGAGAGCGTGTTTTTTTATCAGCAGTCAGTACCAGCTCAATTTTCGGTCGCAGGCGAGACTCCGGGTTGGCTGAAATAACGATACCGACTTCACCATTGGTGAGCTCAACCAAGGTGCCGGGTGGGTAGACGCCGATCATGCGGATAAACGCTTCGACCAGCTCGGAATCAAAATGCTTGCCCCGTTCGGCAAATAGAATCTTTAATGCGTCAAAGGCAGGGCTACCAGCTTTATAGCTGCGATTGCTGGTGATCGCGTCATAGGCATCAACAATCGTGATCATGCGGATATACTTGTGTAGATAACCGCCATGGATACCCTCTGGGTACCCCTTGCCATCAATGCGTTCGTGATGGTAATGAGCGGTATCCTTAATCATGGGCTCCAGTTCTTTATATTGTTCAAGGATCTCTTTGCCGAAGGTGGTGTGCTGCCGCATGATGTCAAATTCAATGCGGCTGAGTCTGGCTGGTTTGTTGAGAATATCTTCCGGCACTTTCATCTTGCCGACATCATGCAGCATGCCGCTCATGCCTAGTAGCTCCAGCTCCTTCTCTTCCATATCCAGAAAACGGCCAAATGCGATGGCCAGAATACCGACGCGCATGCAGTGTTCGGCGGTGTAGTGGTCCTGGTTTTTGATTTTGCTGAGCCAGAGTAGCGCATTGGCGTTGGATAGAATGCTTTTCACGCAACTGGAGATGATGACACGGGATTTGGCGATGTCGATAGCATCTTTTTTTTCGATGTCGTCCAATAGTTGTTCGACATGGCTGCGGGTGTCTTCAAAGACTATTTTCGCCCGGGGAAGTTCTTCTCTGAAGGGCGTTTTTTCGCGGAAACCAGGGTAGCTACGTTGTTCTTCCTGTGTACCGCCAATGGTGCTGCGGTTTTCAATCCAGAACTCTTTGTCGATTTCGATGTAAACGTAGCGGCAGTGGTCTCTCAGCAATTCAAGGTCACTAAAAGAGTTGATAGTGAGCCCCTGCAGAAGTACCGGAACTTCAGTCCATGGGCGGTCCAGTCGTGTCACATGCATGCCAATCTCCAGGCAATCAGCCGGGAGCTTTACTTCAATTAACGTGGTACTTTTTTCACTGCCACTGGGTGGTCTGATATTTTTATTCATTCACACTGCTGACCATTAATGACCAGGATTTTAATATACGGATTGTTAAGCGAAATCGGCTTAGTGCTTTTTATAGTGGTTGGTTCCTCTCAATACAGCATAGAAGATGAGATTTGATATAACCGAAAAAATTGTAAACAATCTCGCGAATTAAATTGTATTTTTGTAACTGATCTGGTTTTATGTGTTTGGT